>JAJYVM010000336.1 GCA_021792015.1 Bacillota bacterium
CACTGGAATGAGCTGGTCCATACTCCCATTCTAACGAACGCGGGTTTGGAGATCAACAGTAACGAACTGACCTGAATCATCCGCACCATAGCTAGCTGCTACGAACCCGCGGCAGCGGTTTCCCGCCGGGCCCCGGCAGGCCCCTACCCCGCGTCCGCCCGGATGCCCAGCACCTCGGCGTGCTGGCGCAGGGCCGCCCCCACGTGCGCGTCCCAGTAGGCCCAGGTGTGTGCGCCGGGGTGCTCGTGGTAGCCATGGGCCAGGCCGATCCCCTCCAGGTGGCGGTGGAAGGCGCGGTTGTTCTCGATCAGCGAGTCGTCCACGCCGCAGTCGAAGCTGAGGCGCGGCACGCTCCCCGCCTTCACGGCCCGCCCGGCCGCCGCGTAGAGGTCGTCGGCCTCGGCCTCCGCCTCGCTGGCCCCGTCCGCCCGCAGGCGCTCGCCGGTGAAGATCGCGCTGCTGTGACCCCAGACGGACGCGTAGAGGTCCGGGTGCTTCAGGCCGAGCCGCAGGGCCCCGCCACCGCCCATCGAGAGCCCGCCGATGGCGGCCGGCCCCGGACGCACGTGGAAGGTGGCCGCGACGTGGGCCGCCAGATCCTGCGTCACGAAGTCCTCGTAGCGCTCGCTGCCGCTCCGGTTCCGCCAGCCCGAGACGGCGCCGTCCGGGCAGACCACGATCAGCGGGTACGGCGCGGCGTGGATGACCAGCCGGCCCTGCACGACCCACCCCGTGTGGTCGCCGCCCCGCCCGTGCAGCTGATACAGCACCGGGAAGGGCCCCGGCCCGTGGCGCGGTTCCGGCAGCACGGCCGTGCAGGTGACCTGCCGCCCCAGCGCCTCGCTCCGGAAGCGCAACGTCGCGAGGTTCATGGCGTCATCTCCCCCTCGCGGCCCTTCGGGGCGCCTGTGGCCGATCCTGCCAGCCCCGCCGCTTGCCGCGCACCGCGATCCGCTGGCGCCGGCGATCGCGATCCACTGCGGATGCCTGGTGGCGGCACGCCCTGCTGCGCTTGGGCGCCGGACGCGGGCAGCCCGGCCTGGCCCCGGGAAGGGCGAACATGCAGCAACCGGCCAGCACGTTGCGGCTGGGGATGAGGGCCGCCGCACCCCTTGCCATGCAGTCCGGAGCGCCCGCCGCGCCCTTCCGCGCAGGTCGCCCGCCGCCCCGCGCCGAAGCGGCCGGTGCGAGGAGGTGCCCCCCATGCCCGAGCCCGCCGACAACTCCCCCGACAGTTCCCCCGACAACTCCGCCGCCGCCCACCCGCAGTCGGCCGCCCTCTACGACCGCGCCCGCAGGGTCCTGCCGGGCGGCAACACGCGCACCACCGTCTTCGTGGCGCCGCACCCCCTCTACGCCAGGGAGGGCCACGGCGCCCGGGTCACCGACGTCGACGGGACGACGCGCATCGACTTCGTCAACAACTACACGGCCCTGATCCACGGCCACGGCCATCCCGCCACGGCAGCCGCGGTGGCCGCGCAGCTGGCCCGCGGCACCTGCTTCGCCATGCCGACCGAAGCCGAGGTGGCCCTCGCCGAGCTGCTCTGCCAGCGCCTGCCCGCCGCCGAGCGCATCCGCTTCACGAACTCGGGCACCGAGGCCGTGATGATGGCCGTCAAGGCGGCGCGCGCCTACACCGGCCGCGCGAAGATCGCCAAGTGCGAGGGCGCCTACCACGGCAGCTACGACTACGTGGAGCCGAGCCTGGCCCCGTCGCCCACCGAGTGGGGCGAGCCCGACCCCACCCCCGTCGCCTACGCCCGGGGCACGCCGCAGGCGGTGCTGGACGACGTCGTGGTGATCCCGTTCAACGACGCGGCGGCCGCCGAGCGCGTCCTGGCCCCCCATGCCCGCGACCTGGCCGCGATCGTGCTCGATGCGATGCCGTTCCGGGTGGGGCTCATCCCCGCAGCGCCAGCTTTTATGGAATTCGTGCGCGCGTTCGCGCGCACAAACGGCATTCTGCTGATCCTGGACGAAGTGATCAGCTTCCGTCTCGGCTATCACGGCGCCCAGGGGGAACTCGGCATCGCCCCAGACCTGACGACCCTCGGCAAGATCATCGGCGGCGGGCTCCCGGTCGGGGCCGTGGCGGGGCGCGCCGACGTCATGGCCGTCTTCGACCCCAGCGCCGGCAAGGCCGCGCTGCCCCACGGCGGCACCTTCAACGCCAACCCCCTCACCATGGCCGCCGGCCATGCCACCATGGAGGCGATGACGCCGGCCGCGTACGACCACATCAACGCCCTGGGCGCGCAGGCGCGCGCCGCCCTCGGCGAGGCCTTCGCCGCCGCGGGGGTCCCGGGCCAGGTCAGCGGCCGCGGGTCCCTCTTCCGCGTGCACTTCCACGACCGGCCGCTCACGGGCTACCGGGCGGCGTACGCGCACCCGGAGGAGCGGGGCCGGCTCGCCCGCTTCTACTGGGGGCTGGTGAAGCGGGGCGTGATGATCTCCACCGACGGCCTCGGGGCCATCTCGACGCCGATGGGCGGGGCGGAGATCGAGGCCCTGGCGGAGGCTGCCCTGGGCGCGCTGCGGGAGTTGGATTGAGGCGGCTCGCCCGGCTGCTGGCGGCGGCGGCGGTCGCGCTGCTGCCCGCCAGCGACGGGGAGCCTGCGGGTCGCCCGCCGGCCAGAGCACGGCGCCGACGGGGCGCGCCAACGCGGGTGCGGGACCGTCCCTACACCGGTGGGGAAACACCGCCGCGCCGCGCGAAACAGCGACGTCCACGCACGTGGTGAATCTCAGGACGTCAACGGCCACTTCGGACAGGGACGCCAGGCGACGCCTACGTTCGGCGCCCCGCTCGAAGCGGACCTGATACGGTGCCTGATCGCGACCGACCTTCCGCCCCGCCCCCGGTCAGGTGACGCGGAACTCGGTCTGCCAGTATCCGGCGGCCCCGGCCGGATAGGGACTGGCGGGCTCGGGGAACTGGAGCCGGCCGCTGCCGTCCGTGGCCCGCACCAGCGCCGTGGCGCTGCCGGACCCGGCGAACTTGTAGCCGCCGTACCAGAGGACCCAGGTGTCGGGGCCCAGGGGCTTCTCCAGCTTGGCGGGCAGCCAGGTCGAGCCCTGGTCGAACGACACCTCCACCTTGCTGATACCGCGGTTGCCGGCGAAGGCGATGCCGCCGAAGGCCGCCCGCTCCGCCACCGCGATGCCGATGCCCGGCACGTCGATGCGCGACATGGTGCGCACGGGCGCCAGCACGGCCCAGCCCTGCTGCTCCCAGTACCCGACGGGAGGGTCGACGACGGGCTGGATGGTGCGCAGCCACTTCGGGTTCTTCATCCCGTAGAGGCCCGTCGTGATGATCCTGGCCGGGAAGCCGTGCTTGTCGGGCAGCGGCTGGCCGTTCATCGTGTGCGCGACGATGGTGGTCGGCAGCAGGGCCTGCTCGAGCGGCAGGCTCTCCGTGTAGCCGTCGACGCAGGTGAAGGCCACGGCCTTGGCCCCGGTCTTCATTCCCGCCCGCTCCAGCAGGGTCTTGAGGGGCACCCCGGTCCAGTAGCCGTTGCTGATGAGGGAGCCGCCGACCGTGTTGCTGATGCACTCGAGGGTCACGTACTGGCTGACGGTCGGCATGGCCCGCAGCTGCTCATAGGTGAGGCGCAGCGGCGAGGTCGCGAAGGGCCCGTTGATGTCGAGGGCCCAGTCGGCGGCGTTCACCGTGGGGTCGACGAAGTTCTTGGAGACCACGTAGAAGGAGGCCACCGGCGTGATGGCCGCCGTCATGCCGTTCGGCGGGCTGACCTGCGAAGCCGTCGGCACGGCGCGGTCGCCCACGGCAGCCCGGCTTGGGCGGGGAAGCGTCGGGACCGCCGCCGCGGTCGCCGCAGCAGCCACGGGCGCGGTGCCCCGCTCGCCGATCCGGGCGATGGTGTCCACGGCCCCGCCGGCCGTCAGCACGGCGAGGCCCCCCGCAACCACGTTGCCCAGCATCCGCCGCCGGCTGGGGCTGAAGTCGGGCGCCGCGGGGCCGGGGTCAGCCCGCACGGGCTCGAACATGGGCAGCGCCAGCGCCGCCACGGCCCCGTAGATGAGAAAGCCGACGACGATCGCGACCGCGTCGGTCCCGACGCCGAAGAGCAGGCTGGCCACGATCCAGCCGAGGACGCCGACCCCGACGCCGGCCGCCAGCCGCATGCCGGTGCGGCGACCCGCCACCCGCACAAGCAGCAGGCCGAGCGCGGTGCCGGCAGCCACCTGCAGCAGCAGCAGGATCACGTATAGGAGCGGCTTGCCGGTGAACTGGAGCCGGTCGAGCAGGGTCGAGAAGAGCGCCCCCGGCACCTGGCCGAGGATCCGGTTCTCGATGACCTGGCTCAGCCCCGGCGGCACCAGCAGCCACCAGATCTGCATGGCCAGCGCGCCGGTCAGCCCGGCGGCGAGACCACGCCTTCTGTCCAACGCAGCCACCTCCCGCAGACCATCGCACGCCTCAATTGTACGCCGGTGCAGCGACGGCATCGCGGAGGAGGAGGGACCCGCCCACGCAGGCCTGGGTCTCGGTGAGCCGGAGGGGCGTGCGGTCCTCGGACGGCGGGAACAGCCGCTTGCCCTCGCCGAGGATGATGCGA
>JAJYVM010000337.1 GCA_021792015.1 Bacillota bacterium
AACACGGTGACGCTGGGCGTCAGCCAGCGGCTGGCGACGCTGCTCACCCCGGGCGTCAAGCGCCGCCTCGGCTGGCTGGCCTGGCCCTTCGCCATCCGCCGCGCCCTGCGCTCGACACCGCGCGTGGCCGTGCGGCTCACCTACGCCGACGGGACCGTCGACGCCTTCGCGACGCGGCAACTGATCGTGGCCAACGGCCGCTCCCTGGCCGGACCGCTGCGGGCGACGCCGTGGGCCTCGGGCGAGGACGGGCGGCTGGAGGTCTTCAGCCTGGGGGCGTTCGGGCGGCTGGCGGCCCTGACGCTGCTCGGGCGGCACGTGCACGACCCGGAGTCCCACTACCGCATCTGCCGCAGCGTGGCGGTGGCCTGCATGCCGCCCTCCTCGCTGGATGTCGACGGCGACGTGTGGGGTCGCACGCCCGTCACCTGCCGCGTGCTGCCCGGGGCGCTGGACGTGCTGGCGCCGCCGCGGGCGGAGAGATGAGCCGGCCGGCCGAGCGCGACATCGCGGGCCGGCGGCCGCTCAACGGGTGCGGTCGCGTCGCCCAATCGGCCGTTGCCGCCGCCCTGGCGCATGTTGCCGCAAGGTGCGCGGATCGCCGGCATGCCGGCCGGGGCCAGAGTCAGGGCACAGCCTGTGCGCCTCGTCCCCACCGGCGATACGCGCGCTGCTCCGGGCGCAGGGCTGACCCTGGGCCTCCTGCGGTGGACGGCTGGCGGGCGCTCAACCCGCAGCGGCAGCCAGCGGACGCGCACCGGCGCCCGTATCTTTCCATGGACAACGGACAATCCGTGGGACACCCCGTGCCGGTCCGGCGGCCGGGTGGTCAGGGCGCCATCAGCGGCCCAGGCCCGGCGGCGGCGCGGCGGAGGTCCACGGTTGAAGCGGCAGGGCGCGGCCGGCCAGGAAGTCCTCGATGGACGCCAGGTAAAGGCTCGGCCGGTCGAGGTAGATCTCGTGTCCCGCGCCGGAAAAGTACAGGAGCGTGGCGTCAGGGAAGGTTGCCCGGTACTGCCACTCGACGGGCCACTTCACGTAATTGCACGACCCGGTCATGATGAGCACCGGCGTGCGGTCGGCGCGGAGCACTGCGAGCGGGTCGGCCACGGAGCCCGCCATCTGGGCGTTCCTTGTCGTGAAGATGTTGTCGTAAAACCCGTTGCCCTGCTGCGGCTGATGCGGCAGATGTGCCGGATCGCACACGGTGCCCGGCGCGACCAACTGGAGCAAGGTGTTGAAGAAGGCATCCGCCTCGCGGTCCGGAACGAGGTTGTGGGCCGCCCTGGCGTCGATCTCGCCGAGGGCGTACCAGGCGAGAAAGCGCGGCGAGCCGGTCAGCATGCCGTCCACCTGCCTGCGGACAGCGGGCGGGAGAACGGACAGGATGTTGTCGTCCGCTGAGCTCCATTGGGCGTAATCGATGGGGGCCGGCGAGGTGAGGACCGCCTTCGCCACACGCGTTGGGTGCGCCGCCATGTAGTTCGCGACGAGCGTACCGCCCCAGCTCGCGCCGAGCAGGATGACCTGCCGAGCCCCGATCTGCGCCTGGATCGCGGCCAGATCGTCGACCGCCCGGCGGAGCGTGTATTCAGCCGGGTCGGCCAACCGCGCCGACAGGCCGCTACCGACCTGGTCGTAGAAGTACACGTCGTACCCCAGGCCGGCAAGCTGGCTGAAGAACCGTACCTCCGACCGGTTCGCCACATCCTCCTCGCCCGGGCCGCCGCCCACGAAGACGACCGGCGTCGCCCTGGCGGCGCCCTGTGCCGGAACCTCCAGGTACGCGATGCGGGAACCGGTTCCCAGGTTCCAGTACCGCAGGCCGGCCGGTGCCGGCGGGGCCATCCGCGCGACGGCGGAGCTCGGCCAAGGGGCGAGGACGGTGAGCGAAAGCACCCACGCGAGCAGGGCGGTCGCCGCGAGAGCCGCCGCGGCGGGCGCGGAGGCCCTCCAAGCCAGCTTGCGACCCTGCTGCCTGGCACCGGCAAAGGCGATGAGGAAGCATAGCGCGACGGCCGCGGTGAGCAGGATGACCGGCGCTGCGGTCAGGAACGCCGCCGCGAAAAAGCTCAGGAACCCACCCATCACACCCAGCAGGCAGAACACCACGATCAGGAGCCACGGCAGCGCTCGGCCCGTATGGCGCGACGAGGCGCCGCCGGCCCTGGGCACCGGGCCGGCAGCCAGCGCGCGCACGCGGCCATGAAGCACGAGCCGCTGGGCGCAGACGGTGACGCCCAGGTACAGGAGGTAGCTGGCGCCACCCGTCCCGGCTGCGGCGTCGAGCGCAGCGTGGATTGCCGCTCCCGCCAACCAGAGCGCGGCGGTGACCCACGTCCCCTGGCGCCAGATCCGGCCACCCTCCGATCCTAGGCGGATCGTGTGGGCGCGAACGCCGGCCAGGCCGGCGGCGTCGAAGACCAGGCTCGCGGCGAGGATGGCATCCGCTCGCGGCGGCATCGGGTGACCGGCGGTGCGGGCCGCGAGGCTCGCCGCCCCGAGCACGATCAGCACCAGAGGGAGCACGAGCCGCGTCGCGACCGGCCGGCGCCGCAGCTGGCTCCAGCCGACATAGCCGAGGACCGCGGCGGACACGGCGAGGCTGGCGGCACCCGCCTGGTTCACCTGATCACCCCAGACTATTGGACTGTAGTCAACTGAGTGGACATTCGTCAACTCAGTGGTTAGGATGGATATATGGAGAAGCAACCCGTCCCCCTTCCCCTGCGGTCGCTGCACAGAGCCCTGGCGGACCCGCTGCGCGTGCGCGTGCTCGAGCTCGTGTACCGCCGGGCCCAGTCGGCCAAGGAGCTGGCTGCCGCCGTGCGCCTGCCGGCGGACCGGCTCTACCACCACCTCGGCCAGCTGGTCGACGCGGGCCTGCTGACCATCGCCGAGTATCGCGCGCTCCCTGGCGGCAAGGTGGAGCGCATCTATGGCCCGGCGCATGCCGAGCCGCCAGGCGATGACGCCACGCCCGAGGAGACGGCGCGGTTCGTCGACGCCATGCTCGAGGCGACACGCGTTGAGGTCGACGCAGCGTGCGAGGCCCGGGCGGGCGGCGCCAGGCGCGCGATCGCCGTCAGCCGCGCCGCCGTCCGGCTGTCCGCCGACGGCCTCGTGGCACTTCAGGCGGCGCTCGCGCAGGTCCTGGCCCAAGCCAACGAGCGCGGGGACGAGGGCCCCTATGTACGGGTCGCGTGGGCTCTGGTCGACCTGCAGGACCGATAGAGGGCGGTGCCGCTTACGCGGCACCCCCTGCGCGCAGCAGGGCCAGGCCGGCGGCGGTGGCCAGCGACTCGTCCCGCGCCAGATGCAGCGGCGCGGCTTCCCCACCCAGGACCGCGTGAATGTGGCGGATCGCGGCGGTGAAGGGCGGCTCGGGACCCGTGGGCCGTTCGCTGCACTCCCGTCCCCCGGCCAGCACGGTCAGGGTGTCCGCCGGGCCCGGGTGAAACGGGTTGCTGAGGCGGATCTCCCCCTCGCTCCCCAACAGGCGCGACAGGCAGTCCCGCCCTCGGGTGAGACCGCAGGTCATCAGCAGGCGCCGCCCGCCCGGGAAGGCCAGCAGGCCCTGCATATCCTCGTCGACCCCCTCGGGGGCGTGCGTGGCGAGCGCCCGTGCGGCCTGCGGCCGCTCCCCGAAGAGCTGCGTGGCGAGGTGAACGCAGTAGCAGCCGACATCGTTCAGCGCGCCGCCGGCGAGGGCGGGGTCGAGGCGGATGTTCTGGCGGCTGCGCAGCCGGAAGTGGAACGACGAGTGGATCTCGCGCAGCTCGCCGATGGCGCCGGCGGCCAGCAGCTCGCGCACACGCGCCATCTGGGCGTGAAAAGGGAAGACGAAGGCCTCCCAGAGGAGCCCTGGCTCAGCCAGCACCCGCTCGGTCTCCGGCACGTCGGCGCAGAGCGGCTTCTCGCAGAGCACGGCCTTGCCGGCCCGCAGGGCCGCCACGGTCCATTCGGCGTGCAGGCTGTTCGGCAGGGGGATGTACACCGCCTGGATGCGGCTGTCGGCCAGCAGGGCCGCGTACCCGGCGACCGCGTGCTCGATGCCGTTGGCGGCCGCAAAGCTCGCCGCCCGCTCCTCCGTGCGCGATGCGACGGCGTATGCGCGCCCGCCGCCGGCGGCCCGCAGGCCCGGCAGGAACGAGGCCCGGGCGATGTTGGCGGTGCCGAGGATCCCCCAGCGGACGTCCATTTCAGTTCCTCCCCCGTGTCCGCGCGGCATAGATGGCCCCCAGCGCGGCCTGCAGCTCCTCGAACTCCTGGGGCGAAAGCTCCTCCAGGCGGTCGAGGTGGGCCTTCAGGTCCTGCAGGGGCCCCTGGTTGCGGCGCTGGGTGCCGCGCTCGACGAAGAACGTCGCCACCGTGCCGGTGAACAGGCCGAGAAAGCCGATCCCGAAGAGCATGAGGACGACGGCGACCGCCCGTCCCGCGGCCGTCTTCGGGGCGATGTCGCCGTAGCCGACGGTCGTGGTCGTGACGAAGCTCCACCAGAGGGCGTCTCCGAACGTGCCGATTCCCGGCTC
>JAJYVM010000338.1 GCA_021792015.1 Bacillota bacterium
CCGCCGCCACGGGGTCGCCGCGCTTTCGGCGCAGGATCACGCCGACCGCCGGGTCGACCGGGTCCTCCTTGCGGCGGCGGCCGGCGCCCAGCTCGGCCACGGCGCGACCCACGGCCAAAGCGTCGAGGCTCGTCACGAAGCCGGTCGCCGGGGCCACGACGTCCGCGCGGCAGGGCGCCTGCGGCAGGCGGTCCAGCGCGCCCGGCTCGCCACCCTGGGCCTCCACCATGGCGGTGAGGCGGTCCAGCGCGGCGCCGCTTCGCAGCAGGTCCAGGAGGCGCGCGCGCTCGGCGCCGGCCTGCTCGGCCAGGGCCAGGCACAGCTCCACGAGGTCGGGCGGGCCCTCGCCGCGCAGCGTGGCCACGGCCTCGGCGACCTCGACGGCGTTACCGACGGCGTGGCCGAGGGGCTGCGCCATGTCCGACAGGACGGCTGCGACACGGCGGCCGGCGGCGTGGCCGATCGCCAGCATCCGGCGGGCGAGGTCGCGGGCCTGGGCGAGCTCCTTCATGAAGGCGCCGCTGCCGACCTTGACGTCGAGCACGATGGTGTCGGCGCCACCGGCGATCTTCTTGCTCATCACGCTGGCGGCGATCAGGGCCGGGCTCTCGACCGTGGCCGTCACGTCGCGGAGCGCGTAGAGGCGGCCATCGGCGGGCACGAGATCCGGACCCTGGCCGGCGATGGCGAGGCCGATGCGGCGCACCTGGTCGAGGAAGCGGGCCGGGGGCAGGTCCACGCGCACGCCCGGGATCGATTCCAGCTTGTCGAGGGTGCCGCCGGTGTGGCCGAGGCCGCGACCGGAGAGCTTGGCGACAGGGAAGCCGGCCGCGGCCAGCAGGGGCAGCAGCACCAGCGAGGTCTTGTCGCCCACGCCGCCCGTGCTGTGCTTATCCACCTTGGTGCCGGGGATGGCGGACAGGTCCACCGTGCGGCCGGAGGCGATCAGCGCCTGCGTGAGGGCCGCCGTCTCGCGCTCGTCCATGCCGCGGAAGAACACGGCCATGCAGAGGGCGGCCGCCTGCTCGTCGGCGACCGCGCCGGCCATGTAGGCGGTGACGAACCCGGCGATCTCGGCGTCCGTGAGGCGGGCGCCGTCGCGCTTGCGCCGGATGACGTCGACCGGGTCAAGCATGGCGGAACGCCTCGGGCAGCAGCGCGCCAAGGGTGAGGACGCGCGGCCGGCCGTCCGCCTGCTCCAGCACCACGGCCATGTCGTCGCCGCCGAACTCGGCCAGCACCTGGCGGCAGGCCCCGCAGGGCGGGCACGGGCGCGCCTGGGGGCTGCAGATGGCCACGGCGGCGAGGCGCTCGGCCCCGCCGGCGGCCACGGCGGCGAAGACGGCCGCCCGCTCCGCGCAGACCGTCAGCCCGTAGGAGGCGTTCTCCACGTTGCAGCCGGTGACGGTCCGCCCGCTCGCCGTCCGCACCGCGGCGCCGACGGCGAACTTGGAGTAGGGGGCGTAGGCATGGCGCGCCGCCTGTCTGGCCAGCTCCAGCAGCTGCTCGATATCCAGCGCCTCCACGGATCTCACCCTCCGCCTCCGCTCGGGCGCGTGCGTGAGCGTCTGCGCACGGGCGCGTGCTCCGCCGCCGCCGCCTCGGTCCGGGCCACGTCGATCGGGGCCGTATCCGCCTGCGCCGCCCCGGCAGCCTCACCCTGGGCCATTTCGGCCTGGTTCGGTTCAGCGTGCGGCGCTCGACGCTGCGCCGCTTCCCTCCGAGCCCCTTCGGTCCCGTCTGCCTTGGTCGCGCCCCCGCCCCCCCGGGTCCGCGTCGGGCGCATCCCCGTCCTGGGCGCGACCCCGGGCCGCGGCTCAATCCCCGGTCCCGGCCCGGTCCCCGGCTCCGGCCCAAGGGCGGCAAGACCCAGGTGGCGCCGGAAGTCGGCCACGTGCTCCGGCAGCGCGAGGACCTGCACCCGCTTGGCCTGGCGGTCGAAGTTGCGCGCCAGGCTCGGCGCCAGCAGGGAGACCTCCGGATCGGCGGTGGTCCGGCTGCCCCCGTCGATGACGGGCACCTCGAAGAACAGCTCCTTGCCCTGCCCGGCCACGTCCACCAGCAGCGCGTGGTCGGGCACGCCCGCCGCGAGCCCCCGGCACGCCTGCGTGCAGACCGCCACCTGCTCCCAGTAGTCGGCGCCGGCGATGGCCTGCAGGAAGGCGTTGCCCGTGTCGGCGGCCGCCTGCAGGCTCCCCGTCCACACGCGGCGGTAGAGCCGCCTCCCCGATCCCGTGACGCGGCCGACGAGGTCGGTCGTGGCGGCGTTCGGGCAGGCGCGCAGCCGCGCGAGGGCCCCGCCGTCGTCCTGGTCGGCCAGCTCGTCGAGGTCGAGCTCCCCCAACCGCAGCGCCTCGGTCACGGCCCGCCGCACCATGGCCTGCGCCGCCCGCACCGTGTGGTGCCAGTAGAGCTCCCGGTACATCAGGTAGGAGGCGAAGATCAGGGTCTCGACGGCGGAGACGCCCTTTGGGCTCACGCCGAGGCGGATGCCGTCCGGCGCAAAGGCGATGGCCCCCATCAGCCGCTCGCTGTCGATGGCGCGCCCGTACGGCACGCCGGCGTGGTGGCTGTCCCGCTCGAGGTAGTCGAGGCGGTCGGGGTTGAGGGGCCCCGACAGGAGCTCGCGCAGCCGCAGATCGCTGGCCGCGCGCAGCGGCACGGACTCGTCGACGACGGCCGCCACACGCTCGGGGTCGACCCGCCAGTCGCCGCGGAGCACCTCCACGACCTGGGGGTCGCGCAGCAGGATGCGCCGCGTGCGCTCCTCGTGGCGCGGCAGGGGCGCGATCCCCTCGAGCGTGTGCGAGAAGGGGTAGTGGCCGACATCGTGGCAGAGGGCGGCGACGAGCAGGCAGCGCAGGTCGTCCTCGCGCAGCAGGCGCCCGCTGGCGCCCTCGAGCAGCTGGGCCAGCATGCGTCGCATCAGGTCGTACGTGCCGAGCGAGTGCTCGAAGCGCGAGTGCACGGCCCCGGGGTAGACGAGGTCGGCCTGCCCCATCTGGCGCACGCCCCGCAGCCGCTGGATGGGGGCTGTGTCGAGGAGGCGCAGGAGGCGGGGCGTGGCCGGCACGTTGCCGCGCAGGGGCACGCGCACGGGCGGCCGCTTGGCCGAGACGGCGTCCAACTCTGCGATCCACGCCATGCCGCATCATTCTATCATTTGGCAGGGCTTGCGACAGAGGCTGCCGGCGCGCCCGGTCCGGTGCGGCTGACGCCGCACCCATGCGGCCTACGGCGGTGCCGTGGACGTTGCGCGGCCCCCGCCGGCAGAGCCCCGGGGGCGGGTTCCGCCCGCCGGCGGCGCCTGGCTCCGGGCGAGGGCTCAGCCGCCCCCCGCATGCGCGTCCATCCACGGCAGCGTGCGCGGGTCACCGACCAGCGGCCCCGGCCAGGGCATGCTCATGGGCGCGGGCGCCGTGCGGAGGCGCTGCTCCTGGCGCGCGTGCTCCATGGCCGTCCACTCCTCGGGCGTGCCATCCACCACCACGCCGGCCCGCCGCAGGCTGGCGGCCACCTTGACGGCGGCGGGCAGGTCGAGCAGCCAGGCATCGGGTCCGGCCGGCTGGGCCCCCGCCGGCGGCGACCAGCCCTCCGGCACGCCCTCCGGGAAGCGCAGGACCACCACGGGCCGCATGCTGGCGCGCCGCGCCGGCAGGGCCCACTCCAGGACGGCGAGCCGCACGTTGTCCGGCACGCCGAAGCGGGACTCCGCGGCCAGGCGCGACAGCCAGGCAGCGGCCGGCTCGCCGGCACGGCTGAGGGCCCGCACGGTCTCGCGCGTGATCCGGTAGCGCGAGACGCGGTCGGCGCCAAGCGGCCGGGCCCACCGCGCCAGGTCCCAGATGACCCGGGCCGGCGCACCCGGGGGCACCACCACCTCGAAGTCGGCCCCGACGAGCACGCGCTCCGCGGGCGGCGGCAGATCGGGCACGACGTTGCGCAGGACCGCAAGCGCCGGCTCGGTGAGGCGGCAGGCATCCCCGGCGCCGGAGCGGACGCCGGTCGCGATGGCGCCCAGCATCAGCCCGGGCCGCAGGAACAGGGCGTCCAGCACCGCCGGCAGCGGCGGGTACATGCGGACGTACCGCGCCAGGTGGCCGCGCCAGCGGTTGAAGTCGACCCAGCGGCCGTCCGCGAAGGGCGCCAGGAGCACCGCCAGGCGGCCGCCGAGGCGAAGGGCGGCGAGGTCGAGCCAGGCCTGCACCAGCTCGCCCCACTGCACGGCGGCCGGCGCGTCGACCCAGGCGTCGGCGTCCTCGGACGCACGCCAGCCGCGCCCGTCCCCCTCCAGGAGGTCGAGCTGCATCGCCAGGGCCAGGTGGCAGGCCAGCATCTCGCTCGGGTAGTCGGCCCAGCCGCGGAAGACCGGCTCCGGCAACGCCGGCCGGCTGCGGTCCAAGAGCTGGGCCAGGCGGCGCTGATCGAGCTGGAAGATCCCGCCCTCCTGCCGCACGCGGACGCCATCGGCCAGGGCGGCGAGCAGGCGGACGGTGTCCGCCACGGCGGCCACGGGATCAGCCGGCGG
>JAJYVM010000339.1 GCA_021792015.1 Bacillota bacterium
CGAAGATGTCGCGCAGCCAGCCAGCCACGCGCGCGGGCGCCTGCAGCGGAGCCGCGACGACGTTCGTCCCGGGCAGGTGGCCGCGCAGGCGCTCGACCACCTCGCTGACAACGGTGCGGACGGTGCCGGGATCGCGCAGTTCGCCGTAGGCGATCAGGTTGCAGTCCTCGGCCAGGTTCTGCAGCGCCGCCTCCAGGCTCTTGCCGTCCGCCTCCCAGTCCTCGCCGTCGCTGAAGAACACGACGTAGCGGTTCCAGGAGCTCGACGGGTGCTGGCGGTCCAGGATCTCCTGCGCCAGCTGGAGCCCGGAGGAGACGTAGGTCCCGCCCATGGCCCCGACCTGGAGGAAGTCGCCCTCGTCCAGCTCGCGGGCCTCGGTGTCGTGCACCACGAAGTGCAGGGTCACGGACTGGTAGTTGTGGCGAAGCCACCGCACGATCCAGAAGCAGGCCGCGCGGATCGTGTACCGCATCTGGTCGTCGATGCTGCCGCTGGCGTCCCGGACCAGGACCACGGCCGCGCGCTGGGCCGGCGGGCGGCTGGTGTGCCAGCGGCGCCAGGTCAGGTCCTCGCGCGACCAAGGCGCCGGCTTGCCGCCGGCCGACATCTCGCGCCGCATGTGGGCGAGGACGCTGCGCTTTTTGTCCAGCACCACGCCGGTGCGGCCGCGGCCCTCCAGGCGGTCCTCCTCCTCGGCGTCCTCGCCGGCCCGCGGCTTCAGGCGCGGCAGGCCAAGCGTCTCAAAGAGCAGCTCGCCGAGGTCGGAGAGCGGCATCTCCACCACAATGCCGGGCTCCACATGGTCGGTGCCGGCGCCGCGGCCCTCACCCTTGCCGTTCTGGCCGGGGATGCGGGCGATGTCCCCGCCGGCGCCGGCGCCGACGCCGCCGGGACCGCCCTGGCCGTCCTGTCCGTCCTGATCTCCCTGCCCGTGGCCCTGGGCCTGGCCGAAGCGGAAGCGCGCCTCATGCTTTTCGGGGATGCGGATGCGGATCACGGTGCCGTCCGGGGCCGACAGCACCGACTCATGGGCGATCACGTCGCCCAGGCGCCGCCGCAGGGAGTCCGCGACCTTCTCGCGGTAGCGGGCCTGGTCCTTGACGGACTGACCGCCGATGTCCCAGAGACTCATGGCCGATCACCACCTTATCAACCGCATAACCCGCTCGCGCGCGGAGCAACCGCGTGCTCCATTCCGGAAGCCGCCCCGGAATATGGTGACCCGGGAACGGCTCCGCCAATCCTGGCGCGGCTCCCCAGTTGCCGCGAAGGGGATGCACCTGGCGACAGAATTCGCGGGCGGCATGGAGGAATCGGTGCTGCCGTGTGGGGGTGTCCGCACCGCGCGGACCGAGGGGGCCATGGTGCAGGCCCGTGAATGCGGGATCCCCGGCCGGAGTTCCGCCGAGGGGCGGAATCCTGACGCCACTCTCCTTGCCGTGCATGGTACTCCTTGCAGCCTTCATCGGTCGAGAAGGGCAATCCGTGTAGCGGAACCACGATCCAGCCTGACAGTCCCGCATTCGGACTGGCGCGGCGCCCATGCCACCCATGCGCTCGGAAGCGCGCAAATACACGGGTTTTCATCCATTCGGGCGTGCGGGGACGGGGCCGCAATGGGCGCCATGGCGGCAAAAGGAGGCTGCTTGCCGGCCGCGGGCCACGTTCAGGCGCATTCCTTGGAGAAGTTCCCCAGGGGCGGGGGCTGGCCACTTTGACCCGCACGACGGCGGCTGACCGCCGCCGACCCTACCGAATCTTGCCCGTGATCAGATGCAGGCGCACGGACACGGCAAAGTGGAGGGTCTTGAAGCCAGCCGGCCAGGGGCCCGGCGGCAGCGCCCCGCGCTCGCGCAGGACCTCCCCGATGCCGAAGAGGTCGGCGCCGTCGGCGCGCAGTCGGTGGAGGAGCCCCTCCAGCTGCACGGTCATCGCTTGCTGGAGGAGTTGCGTCATCTGGGACGGCCGGTCGGCCAGCGAGGTGCCCGGGGAGGCGGTGACCTGGCCTGTGGCGATGACCCGCAGGACCGGCAGGGTCGGCTCCGACAGGTCCCACGTGGCCCTGACGCCCAGGACGGCGATGTGGATCTCCTCGCCCCGGCTGCCGACGGAGGCGCCGCCGAAAGGTCCATGATGGATCACCCAGGAAAGGGCGTCAGTCTCGGACGGCGAGAGGGTATCGACGAGCCGGCCGCCCACCAGCACCGCCGTGCCCACAAAGCGGAAGCCTTCCCCTGCCGGGTTCGGCACGAAGGCCGGGGCATAGGTGGCCGTGGCCAGGTCCAGGCTCTGGGACATGAAGTGCCAGAACGAATTGGCCAGAACGGCCTGGCCCGTGCGCGGCTGCTGGAGGAACCGCAGCACCTGCCAGGACCCCTGGCGCGTGGTGCCGGATCGCAGAAAGCTCACCGCCCGGCCTTCCACCACGGCAACCTGCATGTTCTCCGGTATCTGGGGCGAGCGCAGGAGGGTGTCCATGTCGTGCAGGACGCCCGCGCGGGCCAGGGGGGCGCCGAGGAAGACCACGGCCACCTGGCCGAGGAAGAGCTGCCGGTCGGTCTCCGCCTGCAGCTGGCTGAGGGCCTTGCTGAACGTCTGCCCGTGGACGGCGAGGGTCCGGAATCCGGTGCTCCCGCCGCCGCTCCCGCCGCCTCCCCCGCCGCCGGTCGTGGAACCGCCCCCGGCGCCCCCGAGGTTCGGATGCATGGCCTGCGCCGAGAGTGTCACCATGCCGGGCTCTGGGCCATCGTCGAGGCCGAGCCCGAAGATCAGGGACCGCTGGCTGATGTCGGTCAGCTGCGCGCAGCCGGTCAGCACGAGCAAGAGGGCGGCCAGGGCGGCGACGGTGCAGGCCCGGCGGCGGCGCGTGGCAGCGCCTGCACTCATGACGTCGCCGTCCGCCTGCGCAGGGCGGCTGCGGCCAGGCCGATCGGGACGAGCATACCCAGGGCGACGACCGCCCAGCTCCAGATGGCGAGCACCTCGGCCTGCACCTGGGAGCCAAAGAGCGGGCCGGCCACGAGCAGGGTCGCGCAGCCCAAGGCGGGGATGAGCGGGCGCCAGCGTCCGCGCAGGAAGAGCCAGCCGCCAAGGGCGGCGCCGAGCCAGATGTAGGTGGCGGCGACGACGAACGTGACCATCTCCCAGATCAGGGACGCCAGGTGCCCCAAGCGGTGTATGGGCAGCCAGATCCACCCGAGGGTGCCGATGGCGTCCAGGAGCGGGAAGCGGTACTGTTCCGCGAGGGCTACCCCGAAGACGGCGACGGGGATGGCGAAGGCCAGCATGATGACGCCGATCGCCGCCGTCTGGGCGGCGAAGGCGCTGCGGAAGAATCCTCGCCCCCGCACCATGGGCGCGAGGACGAGGAGCGGAAGAAACCCGCGGCACGCGCCGAGGATCGAGGCGGTGTTGACGCGGTTGAGCACCTGGCCCCACGGCACCGTCCACAGCGGCCAGAGCCGCCCCGGCACGGAGTTGATCCAGGGCAGGGTGCAGATGAAGGCCAGCGCCGGCAGAACGGCGAGCAGCAGGGCCGTCGCGACGCGGGCGATGACCTCCGGCCCGAAGAACGCCACGTAGGCCGCCAGCACGCTCATCACAAGGGCCGGCACCCAGCCGGACAGGTCCTGCGCCAGCGTGGTGTGCAGCATATCGACGAATACGCTCAGGTTGGCGCCGGCGCCCACCGCGAACAGGACGAAGAGCATGCTGACGTATACCCAGCCGGCGAAGCGGCCGAGGAGTGCCGGGGCGTACTCCAGCACCGACGCCTCCGGCAGGCGCGCCCGCAGCACCGCCAGGGCGCCGAGGGCGGCGGTGGCGGGCAGCAGGCCGACCGCCGCGCCGAACCACGCCCAGCGGCCCAGGGTGCGGATCATCTCCTCCCC
Organism: Bacillota bacterium; assembly: GCA_021792015.1. Classification (GTDB taxonomy): domain Bacteria; phylum Bacillota; class Sulfobacillia; order RBS10-35; family JAJYVM01; genus JAJYVM01. Next base: position 3,891 of record JAJYVM010000339.1, read on the forward strand.
GAACGAGAAAGGCGTGACGCAGATCGTCACGTAGAACACCAGGCACGCCGCCTGCCCCACGGATAGGCGGAACGGACCGGGCGTAGGACCCGGCGTCGGTCCGGGTCCGGAGCCCGGCTGGCGTCCCGACCCCGCGACCGTCACGATGCAGGCCCCCCCGGCGTCTCGTTTCCGGACGGCTCTGGCGGCACGGCCTTGGCGCGGGCGGAGTCCATGGGCGACCAGACCGGCGAGCGGCGGGTGTCCTGCGGGTGGTTGGGTCGGGTGACGGCGCCCCAGAGGAAGGAGCGTACGTTCAGGGGCGCCAGCGGCGCCAGGTACGGAAGACCGGCCGACTTGAGCGAGGCGAGGTGGCCGACCAGGAACATGATGCCGGCGATCCAGCCAAACAGGCCCAGCACGCCGCTCAGGCCGAGGATCACATACTTCCAGATGCGAATGGCGTAGCTGAACTGGTAGCGCAGGGCAAGGAACGAGCCCATGGAGGTGGCGGCGGCCACGATCATGACCAGCTCGCTGACCAGCCGCGCCTGGACCGAGATCTGGCCGATGATGAGGGTCCCGACGATGGAGAGGGCCGTCCCGATGCCGCCGGGGGCCTGGGCCGTGGCCTCGCTGAAGATGT
>JAJYVM010000340.1:0-569 GCA_021792015.1 Bacillota bacterium
ATACCGGCAGGAGGTGCGCGTGCATGAGAAGGGACTTGGGTCGCGCGCTGCTCGCCGGTCTCATCGGTTGGATGGCGTTCACGCTGGTCCTGTTCATGGCCCCGCTGATGGGGCTCCCGCCGATGAACGTGCCCCAGATGCTGGGCGGCCTGTTCGGGATGAACAGCCTGCTTGTGGGCTGGATCCTGCACCTGATGATCGGGCTCGCGCTCGGCGCGATCTATGTTTACGGATTCGCGGACTGGCTGCCCGGCGCGCCGTGGGCGCGCGGTCTGCTCTTCGGCGTGGTACCCTGGCTCGTGATGATGGTCATACTCGCGCCAATGTTGCCGGCCCTCGCTCCCGCGATGGCCAAGATGCCCCCGGGTTTCTTCTTTGCGAACATGGGCCCGCTGGCGGTCATGGGCAGTCTCATCGCCCATCTGTTGTACGGCCTGGTGACGGGCGCCGTGTACGGCAACCCCCAGCCGCTCGCCGTGCCCCGCGCGGCCAAGACGGCGTGAAACCGGTCAGCACGGAGGCGCTCGGGGCGACGGTCCCCGTCGGGCGCTTCGCCCTCGCCGCGGCCT
>JAJYVM010000340.1:579-4504 GCA_021792015.1 Bacillota bacterium
GGCCGCCGCCCACGGCTACACGATCCCCTGACAGGCGCGTGAGCCAGCTTACCGACAATGCGCCGCGGTGGTGTCTTTCCTAAGCATGGACCCTGGCTGCGCGGCATGCGGTTCGCCGTGTCTGGAGTGGTGGGGGCGGTGGCGCGGATGCCGTGCGCGGTCCGGCCGGCATGAAGACGGAACGCCTCAAGGCGACGGTCCCCGTCGGGCGCTTCGCCCTCGCCGCGGCCTGCCTGGCCGTCGACGCGGCGACCAAGGCATGGGCGGGCCGGATCCTGGCGGGCCGGGGCATCGTGTGGCTGCTGCGGCCGTGGCTGTCGTTGCAGCTCATCCACAACCGCGGCGTCACGCTGGGCTTCGGCGCCGGCGATCCGCTGGTCTGGACCCTGGTCAGCGGGGCGGCCGTGCCGGTCCTGGCCGTGCTGTTGGCCAGATCCCGCGTGGGCGTGGCCGGACTCGCGCTCATGCTGGGCGGCGCGGCCGGCAACCTCCTCAGCCGCCTGACGGACGGCTCGGTGACCGATTTCGTGCACCTGTGGTTCTGGCCCGGGGTGTTCAATCTGGCGGACGTGTTTCTGCGGGCCGGGGCGCTGCTGGCCATCGTCGCCCTGCTGCGTGAGGGACAATGGAAGCCAAAAGGGGCGAGCTGATCATGCTGACCTGGCGCAAGCTGCGTGCGCACGGCCTCTGCGGCGAGTGACCGTCATCCTGGCTGCTAGGTCTGGCAGCCCTCATCGTGTACAATGCCGGCTATCTCGCGTGGGCGGGCGTTCGCTGGGCCGTGCGCGCCAGATCATAGCGCCGCCGGGGTTCACCGCAGCAGAAACCCCTGCCCCAGGGGGTCCTCCGGGTCCACCACGAACTGGTGGAAGCCCGTGATGTGCGCAGAGCCCTCGACCTCGGGCACGACGGCGGCGTAGGGCCCCACCTGCGCCGTGCGCAGGGCCCGGCCCACGAACACGGCGCCCGTCACGCTCTCGTGGGGGAAGGCCTCGCCCATGGCGAGCTCGCCGCGCGCCACCTGTTGCGCCACCCGCGCCGCCGTCCCGGTCCCGCAGGGCGAGCGGTCGATCTGGCGGTCGGCGAAGACGCACACGTTCCGGCGACCCTCCGTGAAGATCGCCCCGTAGAGCCCGGCGATCTCCGGCTCCAGGGGATGGCGCACGTCCGCGAAGCGCCCGCGGATGGCCGGCTGCAGCGCCTGGAGCCGACCGAGGTCGCCGAGGTCCTCCTCGACGAACGCGTAGAAGGCGCCGCCGTACGCGAGATCGGCCTTCGCCGCGCGCCCGTCCGCCAACGTGAGCGGCACGTCGCGCTCCACCAGGAAGGAGGGCACGTTCTCGAAGCGCACGCTCGCCACCCGGTCGCCGTCCCAGGCCGCCCGCGCGCGGATCACGCCGGCCGGCGAATCCAGCACCACCTCGGCCTCGGGCCCGGGCCTTTCCAGCATCCCGGTCTCCAGCAGGGCCGTGACGGCGGCGATGACGCCGTGGCCGCACATGGTGCTGTAGCCCTCGTTGTGCATGAAGAGGATGCCGAGGTCGGACCCGGGCGCGCAGGGCGGCGTCAGCACGGCGCCGTACATGCCGTGATGCCCGCGCGGCTCGTACATCAGGACCTGGCGCACGTGGTCGAGGTGCGCGCGCATGTACCGCCGCCGCGCCAGGATGCTGTCGCCGGGCAGGGGCGGCAGGCCCCCCGTGATGATGCGGAGGGGCTCGCCCCCGCAGTGGGCGTCGACGGTGGTGAGCAGGCGTGAGAAGCGCATGGGCGGCAATTCGCCGTCGCAGCGCCCACCCCTCGCCGCATGCGGATGTTGGTGGGCGCGCGCGGCCGCGCGCGCCCTCACGAATCCGCCTCGGGGGGACTTCCGCGGACGCTGTGCAGCGCCACCTGCAGTCGCCACCAGCGGGGCTCGGTCCAGCGCCACATGGCGTACGGCAGCGGGCGCAGCGGCAGGTCGTACTCGCCCTGCAGGGTCGTGACCTCGTCGTGAAAGCCCCGCTTGAAGCGGTAGAGGCCGTACCCGGCGGCGCCCTCGCGGAGGTCGCGCGGCACGCCCGTCATGTCGTAGCGCGTGCAGCCCTGGGACATGGCGAAGCGCATCATGGCCCACTGGACGGCGTAGGGGGCCATCAGGTTGCGCTTGAGGTTGGCCGAGGCGCCCCAGCCGTACACCGCCTCGCGGCCCGTGACGGTCAGGATGGCGGCGGCGAGGTCGTCGCCCTCGTGGCGGGCGAAGAATAGGTGGATCATGCCGTACGGCGCCAGGCCGTCCCAGATCTCCGCGAAATAGCGGAGCTCGCGCTCCTTGAAGCCGTCGCGGGCGCACGTCACCTCCAGCATGCGGTGAAAGTCCGCCAGGCGCTGGCGCCCGACGCGCGCGACCGTGACGCCGCGGCGCTCCGCCAGGCGGATGTTGTAGCGGGTCTTGGCGTGGAAGGAGGCCAGCAGGGCCTCGGCGTCGCCGCCCGGGGGCAGGGGGACGACGACGCGGTGGCGGGGCTGGGTGCCCTCGAACCGCCCCCGCCGGTGGCCGATCCGGTAGCCGCGCAGCCGCAGGGCCCGGTCCAGCCGGGGGTCGGGCGGGCTGACGTGGGGGTCGATCTTCGCGGAGATGGCGCGGCGCCTGGCCCCGAGCCGCCGCAGGCCCTGCGTGACCGCATCCAGGGCGCGGGGGTCGCCGAAGTCGATGACGGGGCCTTCCGGCAGATAGAGCAGGCTGCCGCCGCCGGCCGGGAGCCGGCGCTCCAGCACCGAGGCCGCGCCGCGCAGCTCGCCGCCGGCGTCCTCCACTGCCAGCCGGTGCGGGCGCCAGCGCTGGCGGGCCCGGATCTCGCCCCACTCCCAGCTCTGCAGCAGGTTGCCGGCTGGGTGGGCGCCGACGAAGGCATCCCAGCGGCTCCGCTCGGCCGGGTCCGTCACCAGGCGCCAGCGCAGGCCCTGTGCCATTACGCTCGGGAGGTATGCGGCGGGCCGCGCGTCCTACGACAGGCCGGTGGCGGTGCCGGGTGCGGCTGCGGGCGGAGCCCCGTGCGCCCAGGGGGGGCGTCGGAGCGAGGCCGCGGCCCGGGTGGGGTGGCCGGCGCGGCACAAGCCCGCCAGCCCGGTCCCGGGACAGCGCCCGGGCTCAACGCACCGCCGCGGCTTCCGCCTGCGTCGACCAGCGGCGCAGGGCCGTCCCGGTTGCGTGGAGCGCCGCGGCTCCGGCACAGGCGAGGAGGGGCACGGCGGCGCCGGGTGCGGCATACGCGAGGACGCTGGCACCGGCGATGACGGCGCCGGAGGCCCGCAGCCGGCGCCCCGATCCCGTTCCGGGCGACCAGCCCAGCAGGGCGATCCCCAGGCCGTCCAGCACGGCGCCGAGGTAGCCGAGGGCCAGGGTCCAGGCCCAGAAGCCCGGCACGCGCGCGGCGGCCAGCTGCGGCAGGGCCGTGGCCTCGAACGTCAGCACCGCGATCCAGAGCGCGAGGCCCACCGCCAGCGCCTGACGGGCGGCGGGCGCCGAATCGGGGGCGCTGGCCAGCGGCAGCGTCCACAGGGTGATCCCGGCGAGGGCCACCCAGTGGACGGCGGGCCAGAGGCGGTCGGCCCCGATCACGGGGTAGGCGGCGGCCTCGCCCGCCGGGTCCAGCAGGATCGGGTGCAGGGCCAGGGCGGCGGCAAAGAGGACGGCACCCACGGCGAACGTGGCGATGCGTGCGCGCTGCATGGGGGTAGGTTGCCCCGCGCGGGCCACCTGGCCACCCGGCCAGGGTCGGCGCCGGCCGCCGGTCGGTCGCGGCCTTCGCGCCTGCCACTGTACACTGGGGGCGGAAGGGGGAGCCGCCGTGATCGCCGGCCTGTACGAGGCCCACCTCCCCGTCTCCGACCTCGACCGGTCCGTCGCGTTCTACCAGCGCCTCGGGCTCAGGCTGGCCTCCCG
>JAJYVM010000341.1 GCA_021792015.1 Bacillota bacterium
GCGCCTCCATGGGGGCGGGGCCGGCTGGGCTCTCGGTCGACGCGGCGGTAGCCGCCGCGTCGTCGGCCACGCCGTCGGCGGCGCCCGGCTGGGGTTCGGGGTCGGGCAGGCGCCGCAGGTACGTGCGGAGCTCCAGGGTGGTGAGCAGCTCGCGCGCCCGTGCCGCGTCGGGCTGGCGGCGCCGGCAGTCGGCCGGGTCCACGGCCAGCGGCGCCTCCCGCACGATGGTGGCCAGCCGCTTGTTGCGCGGCAGCCAGTCCAGGTGCTCGCGCAGGGCGGCCTGCACGCGGGGCGGGGCGACCTCGTCCAGGTGCGCGGCCACGGCCTCGACCGAGCCGTAGGTCTGGATGAGCTTGATCGCCGTCTTCTCACCGATGGTTGGGATGCCCGGGATGTTGTCGGAGCTGTCGCCCATCAGGGCCTTCACGTCCACCAGCTGCCCCGGCTCGACGCCGTAGCGGGCGCGGACCGCCGCCTCGTCCAGCTTCTCCACGTCCGTGATGCCGCGCCGCGTGTAGACGACGGCGATGTTCGGACCGCAGAGCTGGAAGGCGTCGCGGTCGCCCGTCACCACCAGGGCGCGCAGGCCCTCGGCGGCGGCGCGCGTGGCCATCGTGCCGATCACGTCGTCGGCCTCGAAGCCGGCCGCCTCGACCATCTGGATCTGCAGGGCGTCCAGCGTCTCCCGCAGCAGGGGCAGCTGGCTGCGCATGTCCGAGGGCATGGACGGGCGCTGCGCCTTGTACTCGGCGAACAGGTCGTCGCGAAAGGTCGGGCCGCTGGGGTCGAAGGCGACGACCAGGTGGGTCGGATGCTCGTCGTCGAGGAGGCGGAACAGCATGCCGAGGAACCCGAAGATCGCCCCGGTCGGCTGGCCGGAGGCGGTGGTCAGCGGGGGCAGCGCGAAGAACGCCCGGTGAAACAGGCTGTGGCCATCGACCAGGGCGATGACGGGCGATTCGGCTGGCGCGGACATGGCTTGAGCGTACACGATGGGCGCCGCGGGCGGGAAGGCGGGGCGGGCGGCGGGCGCGCGCCGCCCGCCCCGCTCTCCTACGCTTCGCCCAAGCCGTGCAGCTCGACCGGCATCTGCACCTCGGTCACGTAGCCCGCGGGGTCGCCCACATCCCCAGGCCCGACCAGGTACACCTCACGGATGGCGCCAAACTGGCGCATGCCATGGGCGGCCACCCACGCGGCCAGCTGCCCGTATGTCTCGCCGATGCGTTCGTACGGGCCACGGTGGGTCAGCGCGGCGACCGTCGCCGGCATCAGCGTCTCCTCGGCCTCGTCGGCGGCCACGGGGACAACCACCTCGACGTCCACCGCCTCGGAGCCGAAGATGGCGTCGTGGTAGATCGCCACAGGGGCGCCCGTTCCCCGGCCGTGCGCCTTCTCGACCACCGTCGCGAATAGGCGGGGGATGTCGCGCACCGCGACGCGCTCGCGCACGAAGACGACATCGCAGGGCGGCACGTCCTTCACGGCTACCCGCGGAGCGACCGGCGTTTCCGTCATACCCCAAGACCCCCTCCGCCTCCAGGCTAGGGGTTGGAAGCCGCCGCGCGCAGCGGCCATGCGGACCCGCCGCGCGACCCCGGGTGATCCTCGGGCCATGGGCGGTTCCGCGGCCGCATGCGGTGGCGGTCGCCGCCCTTCAGGTCATGAAGATGCCGCCGTTCACGTCCAGCGTGGCGCCGGTGATCCACCCGGAAGCCTCGCTCAACAAAAAGAGGGTCGCGGCGGCGACGTCGTCCGGCTCGCCCACGCGGCGAAGGGGATGGCGGGCGCCGACCTCGGCCAGCACCTGCTGGGAGGCTTCGGCCAGGGAGCCGCTGTGCACAATGCCCGGCGCCACCGCGTTCACGCGTACGCCGTACGGCGCGACCTCGGCCGCGGCATGCCGCATCAGGGTCAGCAGACCGGCCTTGGCGGCGGCGTAGCCCGGGGCGGCGCGGCGGCCCGGTCCCGTGCCACGGCCGGCCATGGAGGCAATGACGACCATGGCGCCATCCTGCCGGGACGCCATCGCGGGCAGGAAGGCCTGCATGGTGAGGAACGCCGAGGTGAGGTTGAGGTCGATCGCCCGCTGCCAGCGCGAAAGCGGCATGCCCAGCAGCGGCTCAGGGTCCCCCAGCCCGCCGGCGACAGCCACCACGAGCTCAACCGGGCCAAGGTTGGCCTCGGCGCGCTCGCGCCGGCGATCCACGTCCAGCGGCCGTGTGAGGTCGGCGCGGCTCGCCGATGCGCGACCTCCCGCAGCCGTGATCGCCGCCACGACCTCGCGGAGCGGCGCCTGCCGCCGTCCGGAGGCCACCACTGCCGCCCCCTGCGCCGCCAGGCCCAGCGCAATGGCCCGCCCGATGGCCGATGTGGCACCGGTCACCCGCGCCACGCGGCTGGCGAGGCCGGGCAGGCGCGTGTGATCCGCCATGTGCGGTGCCTATGCCGCCGGCGGCTGCCGGGGACTCCGGCGCCGCAGGCGCACCACCGCCAGGACGATGCCGGCCACCACGGCCAGCAGCACGAGCCAGGGCACGGCCCAGACGACGGCCACCGCCGCACCGGCCGCCGCGGCGGCCAGCACCCGCCACGAGTTGCCGAGCGCGGCACCCAGGCGCCCGCCGAACGGCCCGCCGCCGGCCCCCGCCGTGGGCCCGGCCGACAGCGGCTCCAGCGTGACGTTGACCGTCGCCAGGCTGGTCATGTTGTTCAGCGACTGGATCTCCGTGGTCAGGGTCTCGATCTGGGCCTCGACGTCGGTCAGCGCCTGCTGCACCTTGAGGGCGTCGGCGACGTTGGTCGCCTTCTTCAGCAGGCCGAGGTAGGCCGTGCGCTCCGCCTGCAGGGCCTGCAGGCGCCCGGTCTCGTCGAAGTACTGCTGCGTGACGTCGTTGCTGCCCTGTCCCTGCGCGGTCACGGTACCGAGCGCGCCAACCTTCTGCGTGAAGGCGGCCAGGGAAGCGCTGGGCACCCGCAGGGTCGCGCTTGCGTGCAGCCCGCCGGGCCCCTGGTAGAGGTTGCTCTGCGCCACGTAGCCTTTGCTCGCCGCCGTCAGCGTGCCGAGGCGGTTGAAGGCCGCGCCCACGTCCGCCACCCGCACCGTCATGGAGGCGTTCTCGACGATCTTGCGCTGCGCCACGTTCAGCGGCGCGGGCGCGGAGGCGGCCGGTGCCTGCGCGGTGCTGACGGATGCCCCGAATACGGCGTTGCCGGCGGCTTTGAAGGGCGCGTTGGTGGTCGCGGCCGGCGCGTGGACCGCCCGAGCCGCGAACTCCGGCTGCGCGACCGACGCCGCGGTCAGGGTGGCCGACGCGGGGCGGCGCGTGACGCCGATGCCGTAGCCCGCCACGGCCAGCACCAGGGCCGCCGCCACGGCCCCTGCCCAGGGCAGCGCCCGGCGCGCCCAGGCCCGCCGGCGGGAGGGCGCGGGGACGGGGCGCTTGCTGTCCGCACCGGCCGCGGAGGCCGCCGCCAGCTGCAGGCGGCGCTCCAGCCGCGCCTGGAAGTCCGCGGGCGGCTCCGGCTCGGGCAGGGCGCGCAGCTCGGCCAGGACGCGGGCGGTGGCCGCCAGCTCCGCCTGCAGGTCGCCGGGCAGCTCCTGCGGGTCGAGCCGGCCGTCAAGCGCATCCAGCAGGGCCGCCTCGCGGTCCGCCTCCGTCACCCCCTCCACCCCCCCTCTACTTCCCTGGACGTTCGGGAGGGCGTGCCGGTTCCTTCGGCCTCGCTCAGCAGCTCGCGCAGGCGCGCGCGTGCCCTGTGCAGCCGCGATTTCACCGTCCCGAGGCTGACGCCCGTGACGGCCGCCACCTCTTCGTAATCGAGTCCCTGCAGGTCGCGGAGTACCACGGCCGCACGAAACTCCGGCGGGAGCGCGGCCAGGGCGCGTTCGATCGCGCGCCGCTCGTCGGCGCGCACCGCAATATCCTCCGGTCCGGCCGCCACCGCCACCGGCTCGCGGACCGGGTCGCCCTGGCGCTCGGCGCCCGGATCCAGCGGCTCCACGGGGTGGCGGGCACGCCACCGCAGTGCGTCGAGGGCCGTGTTGTGCACGATGCGGTGCAGCCACGTGGCGAAGCTGGCGTCGCCCCGGAAGTCGCCGATGCGGGTGAAGGCGCGCACCAGGGCGTCCTGGGTGACGTCGGCGGCTTCCTCCGGCTCGCCGACCATGCGGTAGGCGAGGCCGAAGGCACGGCGCTGCAGGGGCGCGACCAGCGCCGCGAACGCATCGGGATCGCCGCCGCGCGCCAGGACCAACAGCTCCGCCTCCGAGATCACCGACGCGCCCCCCTTCGCGACTTTGACGCCACGGTTCTGCTTCCGGTTCCAAGTGCCGTCACCCTGCCGGCGACGGCGCGCAATCATCGCCAGAACTGTGGCAGCGTACGGCGGCTGGGCGGCTGGGCATGCGGCCGCATGGTCGGCGACAGGTGCGGCGCGTGGGGCGGGGCGGCGGCGGCGGTGGCGCAGCGGCGGCGTGACCGGCCCGG
>JAJYVM010000342.1 GCA_021792015.1 Bacillota bacterium
ATGCAAAGGCGCGCCTGCTCGCGCTCCCCTGCCAGGTGCACGGCCAAGTCCACAGGGCCGGAGGGGCGCAGCGACCGCGCGCGGCCGCTGTCGGCGTCGGCCGCGTGGCAGACGAGCTCGGAGAGCGCTTCGGCCACGGCCTGCTCGGCATCGTGGACGACGCTGCTGCGGACGAGCGGGATGCCGTGGGCGGCCAGCAGCTCACGGGTCACGGCCTGGGATAGCGGGCCCTGGTGCGCCGCGAGCCGCGCCCGCCATGGCGACGTCTCCGCGGCGCGCGCCGCCACCGGCAGTGGGCGCACACCCAGGCTGCCTGCGGCGGCCACCGCCTCGCGGATGCCCCGCAGCAGAGGGATCGGGCTGCCGGCAAGCACCTGCTCGAGCCGCGGGTGCGTATCCGTCGACGTGGTCGAGGCCACCACCAAGGGCTTGTCCACGCGGGTGGCGGCCCGCCGCACCATCGCGAGCAGGTGCACGTAGTCGTGGGCGTCGTGGATGGGCAGGGAATGCTGGGCATCCTGCAGCACCAGCACCACGTCGACGGCGGGGGCGGCCAGGACGGCCCGCAGCGCGCGTTCCTGCGCGTTGGGGACCCGGGTGGGGGCGGCGTGCAGGTCCAGGGGGTTGTCCAGCCGGGCGCCCGGCAGCAGCTCGCCAAGGCGGGCGCGTGTCCCTTCGCGCCGCACGCCCGAAAGCAGGCGCGCGGTGGCCAGCATCGTCAGCGACCGCCCGGTCGCGGCGCTGATGCCGGCCATGCACGACGGCGAGTCGCTGCTCGCGGATGTGCGCGTGGGGGCCGTGCCCGGCCGCCGGCCGCAGCCGGAGCCGCAGCGTCAGGATGGTCATGGCTGCGTCGCCTGCCTGGCGATCACCTTGGCCAGGACCTTGGCCGCCTGCGCGCGGGTCGTCGCGGCCAGGGGCTGGAACGTCCCGTCCGGGAAGCCCTCCATGTAGTCGGCCGCGACTGCAGCCTCCACGCTGCCTGCCGCCCACGCGTCGATGGAACTGGCATCCAGGTAGTTGAGCTGCGCCGTTCCCCTCAGTTTGAGCGCCCGTGCCAGCAGGACCGCCAACTGCTCCCGGGTCACAGGGGCGTTCGGGCTGAACGTCGTGGCGGAGGTGCCCTGCACGAGGCCGGCTTGGACGGCTGCCGCCACGTAGGGGGAAAACCAGTCGCCCGCCGCCACGTCCGCGAAGCTGGTTGTGGCGCTACGGGGGGCCAGGCCCAGGGCCAGGTCGACCATCTTCACCAGTTCGGCCCGCGTCGCCGTCGCGTTGGGCCGGAACGTGCCGCCGGCGTAGCCGCCGACGATTCCCGCGGCCAGCAGGGCCTCGATGTCCGGCGCCGCCCAGAAGCTGCTGGGCACGTCCGCCATCGTCTGGGTGCTGGCCAGCGCGACCAGCGTCGCGGGGCCGGAGACGAAGGCCGAGGCGGTGCTGCCGCTGAAGGCGGTTGGCAGGAAGAGCCAGCCGCCCTGGGCGCCTTGCTGATAGAGCGAGACCCCACCGGCACCCGAGCCGACCTTGACGATGGCCGCCTGCGGCGCGGAGAGCGCGCCGCCCGTCAGTGTGAAGACGGGGCTGACGGCGGTCAGGCCGGCCGGCAGCCCTGCCGGCGCCGTCGTCGACTCGCCGATTGACAGTGTGGCCCTGAGGGCGCCGGCCGGCACCATCATCGAGAACGCGCCGTCCACGGTGGTGAGGATGCCGCCGGCAGGGCCGACGGACTGCGTCGTGGGCTGGTTGGTCGCGGGTGCGGGCGGCGGGGTGCCGCCCGCACCCGCGCCAGGGGCCGTCGTCGCCGGGGAGCCGGCGGCGAACGCGGTGCCGGTCACCTCGGCGATGGTCGGCGACGTGCCGGAGGTGGCCAGGCTCGCGCGGATGCACCCCGAGGCATAGCTCTGCGGCGAGACGGCCGCCCACGTCGTGCCGTTCCACCAGTAGAGCGTGTCCGACGGCGGGACGTCGCACTGCTGGATCACGAGCGTCTGGAAGGCGCTCACGGGCGACACGTTCACGTCAAAGTAGCTGCCGCCGGGCGGCGGCGAAGATCTGCCCGGACGACGACTCGGGGTTGCCCGCGTACTGGCTGGCGGTCACTGTTCCCGTGCCGCCGGAGGCGGTCGCCGTCTGCTCGGTGGTCACGGCCACGCTGGCCGGCGCCACCACGATCGCCACCGGCATCGTGGCAATCTGCTGGGGACTGGAGCCATCCGCCACCTGCAGCGTGAAGTTGGTCGTCCCAACCGTCGTCGGCGTCCCGGAAATGGTGGCGCCGCTCAGGCTCAGGCCTGCGGGCAGGCCGCCCTGGACCGTCCAGCTGTACGGCGCCGTGCCGCCGCTGGCGGTGAGGTTGGCCGTGTACGCGGACCCAACGCTTCCGCCCTGAAGCGAACTGCTGGTCACGGCCAGCGTCGCGCCCGCTGGCTGGACCAGGAGCTGCAGGGCCTGGGTTCCGGTGTGCCCGGCGCCGTCCGTGGCCGTGACGGTGAAGCTGTCCGGACCCGAGCTGGCCGGCGTGCCGGACAGCATACCGGTTGACGCATCGAGGCTGAGCCCGCTTGGCAGGGATCCCTGCGTGACGGCCCAGCTGTAGCTGCCAGTCCCCCCGGTTGCGGACAGCGTTTGGCGATAGGAAGTACCCGCGGTAGCCGCCGGCAGCAGTGTGCTCGTCACCTGCACGGGCGAGGCCGTCGAGGTCACGGTGATGGTGCCGCTGCCTCCGCCGGGGCATGTCGCGATCGGGTTCAGGCTGGAATCCACCAGGTCACTGGTCCCGACGGACAGGGTGGACGTGCCAGTGGCCCTGACGTTGACCGCGGCCAGCACAGGATTGCCCGCATACCCGGTGGCCTCGGCGGCGGCGATCGTGATGGTGCCAGCCTGCTCCGTGTTCGGCACGGAGTCGGGGAAGTCGGGTCCGGGCTGCACGGATTCGACCGTGAGGAGGCTCGGGTCGTAGCTCAGCGTGACTGTGAATCCAGCCAGGCCGGGCGCGCTGACCCCGGACGCCGTCACGTCCACTGTGCTCGATTGTCCGGCTGCGACCGTGACAGAGCGACACCCAGCGTGACACAGCCGGCAGCCGACGCGGGCGCGGGTGGGAGGGCGGCGCTCATCCCGGCAAGCGCGGCACCCAGCAGCGTCAATCCGAGGCGTCGGGCCGCCCCTGGCACGGTCAACAGGCCCCCTTCATGCTGTGCGTCACGACTTTCCCAGGAGTCGCGTTCCCACGAACACGGTCGCCACTCTGCGAGCCTGGCCGGGTCTCCGATCGTCGGCGCTTGCTCGCGCCCTGAAATCCCAGGAGTACTCCAGGCCTTGCCGCTACTCCTCGAAGAGCGCGGAGAACTGGCCGCATGCGAGCTCAATCGCGCCAATGATTGCGGATGTGCAGCTTCCGTAGCTGGCCAGAACGAGATCCGAGGCGACGGTGTCATAGAGGCCCGTGGTCGTCCCGTTCGGCAGTTGGTCCATTAGGAGGTGTTGTCAGCAGAGGGTGTGGACGACTGCACCGTCGCCCCGGTGAGGATGACCGTCAGGCCAGACACGGCCGCATTCAGGTTCACGGCAAAGCTTGTGGTCGACACCTGAGTCACAGTAGCCGTCACGGGTACCAGCACCGCCGGCTGGCCGCCGCAATGGGCAAGGCCAGTCCGGACAGGTTCGCCGCAAGCAGACACACGAGTGAGCGCATCGCCGCGCATGCCCGCCCGACCCGCACCGCAAGCCCCCCTCTGGTGCTCGGCGACCGGGTCCGACAGCCACGCCTATCCGTTGTTGTAACAGCAGTTTCCAGCCCATACTTCCACCAGCCCGCCCGGATGTCCTCTGCGCCAAGGCGTGCCAGCATGCAGAACATTTCCGCGCCGCCACCGCCACCCGCTCCAACGGGGGCGTGCGGCCCAGGCCGCCGGTCCGCTCATGGCGCTGCCGCCCCGAGCTCGCTTGCCACCCGCACGCGCACACCCTTGCACCCGCAGCCCACCCGCAACCGCACGCCCACGACAGCCGCGGGCGTTCCACGGGCCAGCCGCCGCCATCCGGCCGCCCCGCCCTCCTGCCGCCGGGAGGAACGCCGCCGGCCGCCGCGGAAGCCCACGCCATGTCCACATCGCATCCCCTGCTGGCGGCCGTGTACGATGGCGCGCTGCGCCTGGCGGAGCGCGAGTTCATCCAGCCGATGCGCCGGCGCGCGCTGGCGGGAATCGGCGGCGACGTGCTGGACCTGGGCGCCGGCACCGGGGCGAATTTCCCCGTGCTGGCCGAGACCGGCGCCCGCGTCACCGCCGTGGAGCCCGACCCCCACATGCTGCGCCGGGCCCGCCGCCGGGCGGCCGACCTCGGAATGGACGTGCGCTTCGCGCCGGCGCCCGCCGAGGAGTTGCCCTTCCCGGACGCCAGTTTCGACGCCGTGGCGGCCATGCTGGTGCTCTGCACCGTGCGCGACCCGGCACGGGCCCTGGAGGAGGTGGCCCGCGTGCTG
>JAJYVM010000343.1 GCA_021792015.1 Bacillota bacterium
CGGGATGCGGCCCCGGCCATCCTCTTCTTCGACGAGTTGGACGCCATCGGGGCCCGCCGGGACGGCGAGCACCGAAACCGCCCCCAGGACCTGGCGCTGCCGGTGCTGCTGGCGGAGATCGACGGCTTCGACCCCCTGGTGGGCGTGGTGCTCCTGGGCGCGACCAACGCCCCGGAGCTGCTGGACCCGGCCCTGGTGCGCCACGGCCGCTTCGGGCCACCGATCCGGGTCCCGCCGCCTGACCACGCCGGCCGCGCGGCCCTGTTCCGGGTGTTCCTGCGGGGCCGGCCCTGCGCGGGTGACGTCGACATGGAGGAACTGGCCCGGCGGACCGAGGGCTGGGTCGGGGCAGGGATCGAGGCGGCGGTGGAGGCGGCGGCGCGTGCGGCGCTGAAGCGCGGGCTGCTCGACCCCGGCCGAGACCGGATCGAGATGGCCGACCTGCTGCGGGCCGTCGAGGAGGGCTGCTGATGCCGGCCGCGATCTGGCACCCGCTCTTGCCCGCCGTGCTGATCGCGCTGCTGACCGGGGCCGGGTTCGCCGCTCGCGCCCAGCGGGACTGGCCGCGCCTGACTCGCCTCGGCTGCGCCTACCTCTGCTGGCTGGCCGCCATCCTCTCGGTGGTCCCGAACTACCGCCAGCTGGCCCTGAACTACCGCCAGACCCTCACGACCACGGAGTTCGTGGCGTTCATCATCGCCGTGGTGGTGCTGTTCCGCATCGTCGGGCGGCGTCGAAGGGGGCGCTGAACCGCTTCAACCTCGAAACCAAGGAGAGATGGCCCGTGCGCGTCACCTTCCCCGCGGAGACGACGCGGGAGTACCGCTTCCTGGGGCCGCTCGGCGGCCGGGCGCTGCTCTGGCTCGGCGCCGGGGCCTACGCCGCCGCGCAGCCCTACCGCGACCTGGCCCTGCCGGCCTTCTGGCGGGACGGCTTGGCGGCGCTGTGCCTCGTCGCCGGGGCGGCCTGCGCGTTCTTGCAGCGCGACGGCGCCTACCTGCCCACCTGGCTGGTCCGTGCCGCCCGCTACCTGCTGCGGCCGAGGAGGTTTCTCCTGCGATGAGGAGCTCGAACAGCCGCCCGAAGCAGTCCCGGCTCGACCGCCTCCTCTTCGGCCCGCTGCCGGAGGCGGCCGGCACGCCGCCCGCGCCCCGGGGCGGGGGGCGGGGCAGGGCCAGCGCGCAGGCGGGGTGGCTGCCCGTGCGCGACGTGCAGGGCGGCATGGTCGCCCTCACCGACGGCTCCTACACCGTCGTGGACGAGGTGGGGGCGGTCAACCTGCAGAGCCTGGCCACCGAGGAGCAGGACGCGGTGCTGGGCCGCTTCCAGGAGCTGATCCACGCCGTCAGCTTCCCCGTGGCGCTGTACGTGCAGGCGGAGGCCCTGCGCCTGGACGGCTACCTGGAGGACCTGGAGGCCCGCGCCCGGGAGGCGGACGGGGGCGCGCCGGCAGAAGAGGGCCACGGAGCGGGCGGGTCGGTTCCGCCGGCCCTGGGGCGGCTGCTGCGGGCGCAGGCGCGCTTCACGCGGGAGCTGGTGGCGGGCGCGCGGCTGCTCGCGCGCCGGCACTACCTGGCCCTGCGCTACGTGCCGGGCGAGGAGCGGGCGCGGCGGGGCGGCCGGAGGGAGGCGGTCACCGACCCGGGCCTGGCCGCCCGTGTGCTGCGCGAGCGGCGCGAGACGGCCGAGGCGGCGCTGGGCCACCTGGGGCTGACGCACCGGCCCCTGGGCGACGGAGAACTGTGCGACCTGCTGGCGCGGGCCGGGCGGGGGCAGAGCCTCGGCGTGCCCGCGGGGGTGGACCTGCGGCGGCGGGAGGACCGGCTGCTGGCCCTGGCGCCTGGGGGCGCCGAGGAGCGCGCGGACCACCTGCGGGTCGAGCGGCGGCTCGGCCGCGTGGTCGCCGTGACCGGTTGGCCGCGGGAGGGGCGCACGGGCGCGCTCGACCCCCTCTTCCGCTTCCCGGGCGAGGTCTCCGCCGCGCTGCACCTGCTGCCCCTGCGGCCCGAGGCCGTCGTGGACCGGCTGCAGCGGGAGATCCTGCAGCACGGCACGGTGGTCGCCGCCGCGCGCCAGCAGGGCAAGCCCGAGGACCCGTACACCGCTCAGGCCCTGGCCGACGCCGTCGCCCTGCGGGATGCCTACGCCGCCGGGCAGATCCGCCCGGTCATGGTCCAGGTCCTCGGCTGCCTCTGGGCGGACACGCAGGAGCAGTTGGAGTCGGAGACGCGGCTGCTGGAGGCGGATCTGGCGGCGCGGCTCTTCACGCTCCGCACGGCCGCCCTGCAGCAGCGGGAGGCGTTTATTGCCACGCTGCCGCTCGGGCTGCCGGGGCCGGTGCCCTGGCGCGACCTGGACAGCCACAGCGCCGCGGTGCTCTTCCCCTTCGCCACGGCCGAGCCGCTGGACGCCCAGGGGACCCTCTGGGGCAGAAACCTCGCCACCAAGAGCCTCGTGCTGGTGGACGAGCGGAAGCTGCCCGCCCGGCACACGGTGTTCCTGGCCGCCACCCGCTCGGGCAAGTCGTACGCCGCCAAGGCCCTGGCCACCCAGGCGCGCTTCGCCGGCCGGCAGGTGGTGGCCGTCGACCCCTCGGCCCACGAGTACCGGCGCTGGTGCCAGGCGCTCGGCGGGCAGTACGTGGTGCTGGCCGTCGGCGCGGAGACGCGGATCAACCCCTGCGCCATCGCCCTGCCGCCCGACATCGAGCACCCCGACGAGGACGACCTGCGGCCCGTCTCGCAGAAGATCGAGTACCTGCGGGCGCTGGTCGGCGTGCTGCTGGCCGGCACGGGCGAGCAGCTCTCCGCCCGGCAGCGGGCCGCCGTGGAGCGGGTGCTCTACTGCCTCTATCGCCGCTTCGGCATGGAGGACGACTGGGCCAGCATCGCCGACCCGGCCTCGCTCTCCGTGGTGGAGGCCGGCGGGCTGGCCTTCCGGCCCACCCCGCGGCCGAAGGCCATGCCCACCTTCCTGGAGGTGGTCGAGGCCCTGCGGCAGGACGGGGACACCCGCGAGTTGGGCGAGGCGCTGGAGCCCTTCGCGACGGGGACGCTGGCCGTCTTCAGCGGCCAGACCAACGTCGACCTCAAGGCCGACCTGCTGGTCTTCAACGTGCGCGCCCTGGTGGAGGACAATCCCAGCCTGGCCCCCGCGGCGTACTTCCTGCTGGCCGGGGTGATGAGCGAGCGACTGCGGGCCGACTGGCGGCCGAAGCTCTTCCTCGTGGACGAGGCGCACAACCTCTTCCGCGACGCCGCCATGGCGGGCTACCTCGAGCGCCTCTACCGCCAGGCGGGCAAGCACGGCGGGCAGGTCTGCCTGATCACCCAGCGGTTGGCCGACCTGGTGGGTTCCATGGACGGCACCATCCCGCCGCCTGCGGGGGCGCAGAGCGCCGGGGTCTGCCTCAGCCAGTCCTACGTGCGGCTCTTGTTGCGGCAGACGACCAGCCAGGACGCGCATCACTGCGCGCAGATCTTCGGGCTGGCGGAGTCGGAGGCGGCCTTTCTGGCCGGCGCGCAGCCGGGGCAGGGACTGCTGCTGGTCGACCGCGCTCACGCTGCGGTGCAGGTGCGCGTGCCGCCCGAGCTGCACCGCCTGATCACCACCGACCCCGACGAGGTGGCGCGCATCGAGCGGGAGGAGCGCTTGGCGCCGGTCAGGGGTGATAAGGACCAGTAGCTCACACACCCAATCGCCTGGCCTCCGCGCCGGCCCCATAGATCAACTCATCTCGTTGCCAAAAGTTGCATAGGTCCCTTGCGATTTATCGTGTTCACGGCCTCTGGTCTCAGGCGTCCATGCCGATCTCGACATCGATGACGACGCCGAAGTGATCGCTCGCCCAGGTGCCCTCGAACGCCTGGTCGAACGCGAGGGTGGCAGTTTTGACATGGCAGTGGGCGTTCGGATGATGATGCGCCGAGCCGATGAAGACGTAGTCGAGTCTACGCCTAAGACCGGGCTGTCGAACGATCTGGTCCATCACCGAGCGGGCGCGGGGGTTGTCGACGGACCAGGTGTACCCGTGTCCGTCACCGGCCACCGCCCACGCGTCCTGGTAGCAGACGCTTTGACCGCCGAGTGACTGCAGGCCGCTCAGGTAGCGGACGCTGGCCGCCTCGGGGCCGGCGTTTAAGTCTCCGGCGATGATTGTGGGAAGCGGTCGGCGGTGGCGCGCGTCGAGCTCGGTGAGCGCGATCACCTGGCGCTCGCGAGCCCCCTCGGCGTCCAGGCGCCAGGAGGCGGTGGTGGCGATGAACAGCACCTCGCCCTCACCGGGGAGATTCACGACGATGGCCAAGGTGCACCAAGGAACGTCGGTGGCGTCGTGGAGGCGAAGGTCGAGCGTTTCGACCACGCGATGCGGCCACCGGGTGGCCACGGCTGTGCCTCCGTAGCGATCCATCCACGGCGGCTCATACGCCATGGTCTCCGCCTGATGCCTCGCCTGTAGGTTCGTCCCGGCCAGCAGCTCGTCGA
>JAJYVM010000344.1 GCA_021792015.1 Bacillota bacterium
CCGAGGCGGCCCCAGTCGATGCGGTCGAAGCCGAAGACGTTGTTGGCGTTCCAGACACAGGTCGCCTGGCCGCGCAGGCCGCGGAAGTGGAGCGCGTCGCTGAGGCCGGAGAGCGCCGCGGCCGTCTGCCACTCCTCGGCCAGCACGAAGAGCCGGCGTCCGGTCGCCGCCGCCGCCGGCGCCACCTCATCGGCAACGTAGCGCGGCACGCTCCGGGTGTAGTCGCGCCACTTGCCGTCCTCGCCGTCGTAGACGCCGCCGGGATGGTGGGCGCTGATCCACTGGCACCACCGGTGCAGGAGCAGGCGCCCGTCCTCGCGGATCTCCAGACCCGGCAGCTCCGGCGCGCCGATGAAGAAGAGGTGGGTGCGGAAGCCGGCACCGGCCAGGGCCCGTGTCAGCCCGTCGATCCGGCTGCCGAGCCCACCCGCCAGCGCGTAGCGATCCGGCCCCTCCCAGCAGAGAACCACGAACTCGGCCGCATCGGGCACAAGCAGCGCCACCGCCCGACCCTCCCCCCTGTCACAAGCGCGTTCGCCCAGCACCGGGCTCCACCTGCCGGCCTTTTCACGTCCGCACCCCGGCCGTACGATGGAGAACGTGTGGCTTGGGCTACTGTTCGCGGCAACGGTGGCCGGCGCCCTCCTCGGCGCCCTCGGCCGGTTGGGCCGCATCCATGAAGGGCTTGTGGCCGCCGCCGGCGCGGCCGCCGCCCTGCTCTTCGGCTTCGCCTCCGTCCGCGACCTCGGCACCGTGCTCGCCGTCACGTGGGACGCCACGCTCTCGCTCGTGGCCATCATGGTGCTCTCCCGCGTCCTCGACGCCGCCGGCCTGTTCCGCTGGGCCGCGCTGCACACCCTGCGCGCCGCCCATGGCGACGGGCGCCGCGCCTTCCTTCTCATCATCGGGCTCTCGGCCGCCACCGCCGCACTCTTCACCAACGACGGCACCGTGCTGATCCTGACGCCCATCGCCGCCGAGATGCTGGCCGCCGCCGGCCTGAGCCCCGCCGCCATGATCCCGTTCCTGATCGCCAACGGCTTCATCGCGGACGCCTTCAGCACGCCGCTGCCGTCCAGCAACCTCGTGAACATCCTGGCCGCCGACTTCTACCACGTGCCCGCCGCGCAGTACGCCACGACCATGCTGCCCGCGAGCCTGGCGGCGCTGTGCGCGGCGTCCGCCGCGCTTTACCTGCTCTACGGGCGGAGCCTCCCGCGACGGCTGCCCCAGGAGCCCGCACGGGCGGCTGGCGCCATCGCCGACCGGCCCACGGTGGTCGCGGGCCTGGTCGTCCTGCCGCTGATCGCCGCCGCGTTCCTCGTGACCGCGGCGCACCCGGTCCCGGTGTTCGCCGTCCTCGGCCCGGCGGCGCTCGCGGTCGCGATGGTCTTCGCCCTGCGGCGCGGCTGGCGCCTGGCGGCCCGGGAGGCCGCCCAGGCTCCGTGGCGGGTGATCGTGTTCGCCTTCAGCATGAACGTGGTCGTCTTCGCCCTGCGGGATGCCGGCGCCGTGGCCGCCCTGGGCGGGCTGCTCGGCCACCTGCCCGTCGCAGGCTGGGTCGGCGTCGCCGCGGCGGGTGCCAGCGTCGCCAACAACCTGCCCTCCACCCTCTTCGACCTGCTGCTCACGCAGCGGGCCGGCGGCGGCCTGCTGCACGCGCTGGCGATCGCCGCGGGCAACGACATCGGCAGCAAGCTGACGCCCATCGGGTCGCTCGCCACGCTGATCTGGTACGACGCCCTGCGGCGGCGCCGGCTCGCCGTTCCCTGGCGCGAGTACATGCGGTCCGGCTGGATCCTGACGCCGGTGGCCCTGGCGGCGGCCGCCCTCGTGCTGGGGGCGACGGTGCGGTAGGCGGAGCGTGCGACAGGCACGCTCCGCCCGCAGCTCGCCGGGGGCCGCGCCTCAGTACCCGCCGCCCGTGTTGGCGCTCGCGAACACGTAGTTGGCCGTGACCGTCGTCGCACCGCTCACGGTCACCCGCAGCGGCTGCTGCACCGAGGTCGTGCGCCCGCTGGCCGTCGCCACCGTCCAGCCGCTGAACGGCCACGAGGCGGAGCTGATGGGGACCTCACGCAGGGTGACGGCTGTCCCACACGGCACGGACAGGGTCTGGGACGAGGTGCTCAGGCCCTGGCTGGTCGAGCCGTAGGCAGCCGTCACCTTGCCCCACACGGTGGTGCCGCTCGTCGTGATCTGCACGGTCAGCGCGCACGTCGCGGGGGTCGCGGCCGAGGTCACCGTGATGGTGTGGGTCGCGCCGGTGTAGCCCACCGTGGCGCCCATCGACTGCGCGACGAAGCGGAGCGGCATATAGGAGGTGCCGTTGCAGATGAACCCGCCCGGATTGCCGTTGGCGACCTGTGGCATGACGGACTGGCCGTTGAAGACGAAGTTGAGCGGCGCCACCACGCAGTTGGCCGCGACATCCTACCCGCCCGCCGCGGCGACCCCCGCCAGGGCCGCGCCCGCCACCACGCCGGCCAGCAACAGCGCGGCCACCCTCCACCGTCGCATCGCCCGCACCCCCTCACCTTCGTGTGGATGCTGCTTCCATGGACGTCCTCACCGCCCTTCCGCTCCATGTGGTCCTGCCCGCGGACGCGGAAGGGCCGCTGCCGGCCCAGCCCGCGGCGGCCTCCCCGACGCCACGCGCGGCCCAGGCTCCCGTCTGAGGCACCCTCGGGCGTTCAGGCGACTTCTCCGCGCGCCACTCGCGCGACAACAGCGCTGGAGGATATAGGGATCCTGGTGCGCGTGTGGAATGGGCCCTGCCCGGAGGGAACACCCATCGACACCCGGGGTATCCGCGACGAGGACCGGCGCTACGTGCTCCACTCATGGTCCGTGCAGGGGACGGCCGACAACCTCCCTGTCGCTCGGGCCGAAGGCTGCTACTTCTGGGACACCGACGGCAACCGCTTCCTCGACTTCTCCTCCCAGCTGGTGGCGGCCAACCTCGGCCACGGCCACCCCAGGGTCGTGGAGGCGATCCACCGCCAGGCCGCGACCCTGGCCTTCACGGCGCCCTTCCACGCGGTCGAGGTGCGGAGCACGCTGGCGCGCATGGTGGTCGAGCGGACGCCCGGCCCCCTGCACAAGGTCTTCTTCACCCTGGGCGGCGCCGAGGCCAACGAGAACGCCGTCAAGATCGCGCGCATGGTGACCGGCCGCCACAAGGTCCTGTCGCGGTACAACAGCTACCATGGCGCCACCTACGGCGCGATCTCGCTCACCGGCGACGAGCGGCGCCCGCCGGTGGAGCCCGGCATCCCGGGGGTCGTCCACTTCCTCGATCCGTTCTGCTACCGCTGCCCCTTCGCCCACACCTACCCCGGCTGCGGCATGCCCTGCGTCGACCACCTGCGTCAGGTGATCGAGTACGAGAACCCGTCGACCGTGGCGGCCGTCATCGTCGAGCCGATCGTGGGCGGCAACGGCGTGCAGGTGCCGCCGCCGGAATACCTGCCGGCCCTGCGCCGCATCTGCGACGACTACGGCATTCTGCTGATCTGCGACGAGGTGATGACCGGCTGGGGGCGCACGGGCGCCTGGTTTGCCAGCGAGCGCATGGGCGTGGTCCCGGACATGATCACGATGGCCAAGGGCATCACCTCGGGCTACGTCCCCCTCGGCGCGGTCGCCGTCAGCGAGCGGATCGCCCGCCACTTCGACGAGCACATGCTCTGGGCCGGCCTGACCTACAGCGGCCACCCCGTGTCGTGCGCCGCCGGCGTCGCCACCATCCAGGCCTACGAGGAGGAGGACCTGGTGGCACGCGCCAGGGAGATGGAGGGCCCGCTGATGGCCAATCTGCGCGCGCTTGGCGCGCGCCATGAGATCGTCGGCGACGTGCGGGGGATGGGGTTGTTCGCCGGCCTCGACCTGGTCGCCGACCGCGGGGCACGGACGCCCCTGCACAAGGCTCGCCCCCAGGCCATGGCGGCCCTGCGCCGGGGCCTGCGCGAGCGTGGGGTCTACGTCTACATCCGGCACAACAACCTGGTCATCGCGCCGCCCCTCACGATCACCGTGGCCCAGATCGGCGAGGCGGTCGAGGCCATCGACGGGGCGCTTGGGGAGGCGGCTGCGGCCCGGTGAGCCAGGACCCTGTGCGGCCATCGCCGCCCGGCTCGAAGCTGCCGCGGTGCCTCATAAGATCCACGCCCACGCCGTGGCGGTCACGGAGGCGGAGGCGCGGGCGCTGCTTCCCTTTCCGCCGGAGCTGGCGAATGCATCGCGCATGGCCTTCGCCCTCCATGGCTACGGGGACGCTGGCGTTCCGGTGCGCCGGCGGCCAATACGTGCTGGCCGCGCTGCGTGGCGGAGACCGGCTCGACTACGGCCGGCCGGCGACCGGACTGGGGGTGCGGCGATCCGACCTGACCTCCGCAGACCTCGCCGAGATGGGGTTTCTGCCGGGCGGTGTGGGACCGGTCGCGCCTCAGCCCGGCCCGCGCGCGGTTCTTGACGCCGC
>JAJYVM010000345.1 GCA_021792015.1 Bacillota bacterium
TCTGGGATGTCGGGTGGTGGGCGATAGAGGACTTGAACCTCTGACCTCCTGAACGTCAATCAGGCGCTCTAGCCAACTGAGCTAATCGCCCGGCTCGTGTGTCGGCATCGTACCATGCGCCCGGCCCAGGCCGCAATGCGCGTGCGTGCCGCGTCGCCAGCCGTCCGCGTTGTACCTTCACGTGATCCGCCACCGCTACCGCCCGCGTTACCCCGCTTCATCACCGTCGCCGATGCCGCCCGCGTCACACCTTGGCCACCCCTCGCCCCGCGTCGCACACACCCGCGCCCCGCGCCACCCGCCGCCCCCACCCGCCACCTGCCGCACACACCCGCGCCCCGCGCCACCCGCCGCCCCCACCCGCCATCTTCCGCCACCGTCGGCCATCCCGCTCAGCACCGGGCCCCAAAATGCGATGATATCTCCGTGAAGCCTTCGCGGGTCTCGCTCAACACGCTCGCGGTCCTCGCGATCCTCGCGCTCGTCGTCGCCGGATGCGGGCGGCAAACGGCCACGCCCAGGGCGCGCCCGACACCCACTTCAACGCCCACGCCCACGCGGACCGCGACGCCCGCCACCCGGGCGGCCAACGGAACCGCCTCCGGAACGGCCGCCGCCTCCGCCTCCACCTCCGGCGCCGCCACCGCGCCGCCCGCGCCAGCCCCTGCACCCAGTCCAACGGCCCCGACACCGACCGACGTCGTCACCTATCGCGGCGATTACGCCCGCACCGGCTGGTACCAGAACGACCCGTGGCTCACGACGGCCGTGCTCCCCAAGATCGGGGCGCTGTGGCAGTCCTCGCTCCTCGCCGGCACGATTTACGCGCAGCCGCTCGTCGACGCCGCCGACCACCTCATCCTCACCGTGACCACGGCCAACGACGCCTACGGCCTGAACGCGGCGAACGGCCACCCCGTCTGGGGCCCCGTCAACGTGGGCACGCCGGTGCCGCGCAGCATGCTGGCCTGCGGCGACGTGAACCCCGTCGGCATGCTCAGCACGCCCGTCCTCGACCCCGCGACCGACACGCTCTACGCCGTCGCGCTGACGCGCGACAGCTCGGCCGCCGCCGGCATGCGCTACGAGCTCGTGGCAATTAGCGCCGCCACGGGGGTGCTCCGCCCCGGCTTCCCCGTCCCCATCCCCGACCCGCCCGGCTTCAACATCCGCTACCAGCAGCAGCGCGCGGCGCTCACGCTCCTCCACAACACGATCTACATCGCCTTCGGCGGCTACTACGGCGACTGCGGCCCCTACCACGGCTGGGTGATCGGCGTGCCCCTCGCCCACCCCGCCGCCCAGCAGTCGCTGATGGTGCCGACCGCCCGCGAGGGCGCCATCTGGGCCGCCGCCGGCATGGCGACCGGCCCGAACGGCAGCCTCTACGCCGCCACTGGCAACGGCAGCTCGACCAGCGCCTTCGATTACGGCGACTCCGTGCTGCGCCTCCACACGCAGCCTACGCTCGGCTTCAGCCGCAACCCGCGCGACTTCTTCGCGCCCAGCAACTTCGCCATGCTCAACGCCAACGACGCCGACCTGGGCTCGGATGCGCCCGTCGTGCTGCCGCCCCAGCCCGGCACGACCACCCCCGACCTGCTCTTCGCCACGGGCAAGCCCGGCGTCGGCTACCTCATCAACCGCGCTAACCTCGGCGGCGTCGGCACCGGCAACGGCGTCACCGGTCAGGGCGTATACAGCGCCTGCCTCTTCGGCCCCTGCCCGCAGCAGCACGAGGGCTCCTTCGCCACCGCCGCGTACTGGCCGGGCGGGCCGGCCGGCAACTTCATCTTCGCGGCCGGCGACGGACTGCAGCCGCCACCCTGCCAGGGCAGGGGCGGCGTCGTGGCCCTGCGCCTTGGCGTCCAGTCGAGCGGCGCCAGCGACTTCTCGGTCGCCTGGTGCAGCCAGGGCATGCTCGACCCCGGCTCGCCGGCGGTCACCGGCCCGGCCGGCGGCAACGCCGTGCTCTGGGTCATCGACACCCGCAGCGGCGTGCTGCTCGGCCTCGACGCCCTCACGGGCAACACGCTCTGGTCGGCGCCGCTCGGCCCGACGGAGCGCTTCATCGCCCCCGCCATCTCGGGCGAGCACCTCTACATCGGCGGCCAGCACCGCGTGACCTGCTTCGGCCCCGTGGACTGAAGGACGCGGCCGCGCCGCCCCCGCCCCCCCCGGCCTCCTACGGCGCCCGCAGCCGCGCCACCAGCACGGGCGGGATCTCGGTGTGCGCCCGCCAGAGGGTCGCACTGTCCTCGACCGCCGCGAACGCCGGCTCCTCCAGCCCGTCAAGGGCGAGCCCCGCGGCGAAGAATGGCGCCAGCAGCGCGTGAAGCGGCCGGTCGAAGTAGTATTGCGGCGCGGGCTGGCCGGCGATGGCCACCCCGCGCTCCGGGCGCAGGCTGAGGTAGCGCGTGACCTTCACCGCGTGCCGCACGGCCGGGCGGCCGTCGACCAGGTCCTCCTCCATGAGAAGGCGCGTGCCGGTCGTGTGAAAGCACGGATGGCTGACGGCGAAGACGAAGCGCCCCCCGGGCCGCAGCAGGTCGGGCAGGGCGCGGGCGAGCGCGCCGATCTCCGGGATGTCCATGAGGACCATATTTGCGACGGCGGCGTCGAAGACGCCGCCGTTTAACAACGCAAGCAGCTGCGCCTCGTCGGTGGCATCGACCACGCGGTATCCGATCCGGCCGCCGCCATCGCCGTGGGCCTGCGCCACCTCGATCATCCTGGGGCTGACGTCACAGGCGAGCACGCTGGCGCCGAGCTCGGCCAGGCGCCGGGCGGCCAGGCCGTTGCCGCAGCCCACATCCAGCACGCGCTCGCCGGCGCGCAGGGCAAGGAGGCGCTCGGCGGCCGGGCGCACCAGCTGCAGGTGGAAGTCGTTGCCCTCGCCCATGCGGCTGTCCCAGAACGCCGCGTTGCGGTCCCAGATGCCCCGCGTGGCGGCGGCCAGGTCCTCGTCCACGCCGTCCCCTCCCCCGCCCTACCTTAGCGCGACAGACCTCAGCGCGACGGACGGACCCGCGGCTGGCGGCCGATCGGCCGTGCCCCGCCGCCCCTGGGCGCCGGATGATGAACGGGGGTGACGGCCCCGATGCAAGCGCTCACCTGGGATGTTTTCACCGAGCTGGCGCGCGCCGAGGGCGGCCTGCGCGCCTCGATCTACGTGCCGCTGGGCGCGCCGGGGGACGGGCGGCCGGGGCGGGTGCGGCTGCACCGCGCGCTGGTCGAGGCCGCCGGCGAGCTGCAGGCGGCGGGGCTGCCGGCGGCGGAGGCGGACGCCTGGGCCGCGGCCGGCCGCGAGGCGGTGGATGGCGACGCCGACATGGAACGCGGCGGCACCGTGGCCATGTTCCTGGCCGGTGGCCGTGCCGAGCCCGTCCACGTGGCCGACGGGACGGTCGCGCTGGTGCGGGTGGAGGCGCGGCCGTACGTGGTGCCGCTGCTGCCGGCCCTGCAGGGGGACGGCCTCTTCTTCGTGCTGGCCCTGAGCCGCCACGGGCTGCGCCTGCTGCGCTGCACGCGGGCGGGCGCCGTGCCGGTGGCCATCCCCGCCCTCGCGCGGACGATGGAGGACGTGCTCGGCGCCGAGTACCGCCCACATACCCTGGAGGCCCACCGCTACGGCGGCGCCACCGGCGGCACGGCCGTCTACCACGGTCAGGGCGGCGAGCCCGAGACCATCAAGGACCGCACGCTCCGCTACTTTCAGGCCATGGCGCCCGTGGTGCGCGAGGCGGTCGACGGCGACCGGGCGGCGCCGGTGATCCTGGCTGGGGTCGATGAGCTCTTCCCGCTCTACCGCCAGGCCAGCGGAAGCCCCGCGGTCCGCCCCGGCGGGCTGGCCGGGAACGCGGAGGAGACCTCCGACGCGGAGCTGCACCGGCGCGCCCTGCCGCTGGCGGCACCCGTGCTCGAGGCGGCCGCCCAGGACGAGGCCGAGCGGCTGCAGGCCCTGATGGGCACGGGCCTGGCCACGGACGACCTGGCCCTGATCGCCGCCAAGGCGCGCGACGGCCTGGTCGACGTCCTGTTCCTGATGCAGGCGGCGCCGGTCTGGGGGCGCTGCGACCCGGCGACCGACCGCTGCGAGGTCCACCCGGCGCGGGAGCCGGGCGACGAGGACCTGGTCAACCTCGCCCTGATCCGCGCGCACCTGACGGGCGCGCGCCTGTTCGCGCGGCCGGTGTACGGGATGGCCCCGCAGACGGCGGTGGCCGCCGTGCTGCGCGCCTGAGGGGGCGGGCCAGGGGGTGCCCGTTGGGGCGAGGGGTCGGCGGGCCGCAGGCCGAAAGCCGCCCGCCCCGTCGAGGCGTCCGCCGTCTGAGGCGTCCGTGGCAGCGGTGCTGGCCGCCGTGGTGCACGGCCGAAAGCCGCCCGCCCCGTCGAGGCGTCCGCCGTCTGAGGCGTCCGTGGCAGCGGTGCTGGCCGCCGTGGTGCACGGCTGAAGCCGCCCG
>JAJYVM010000346.1 GCA_021792015.1 Bacillota bacterium
TGCGGAATCGCCCGACGTCACGCGGGGTGAGGTCGGGCGCCCGTGCTGCCGGACTCTCGGGGTGGGCGATCAGGACCAGCTCGTAATGGACCACCGCACGAGCGGCGACGCCCGGCTTCGCGGACGGATAGCGGTTGATGCAGCAGAACTCGAGCTCGTACGCCAGCAGCTTCGGCGGCAGCACATGCGAGGGCGCCACGTCCAGCGACAGCTCGATCTCGAGATACGTGGCGCGGTATCTGGCGATGACCCGCGGGAAGACGCACGTGGCGGGGGTGTGGGTCGAGCCGATTCGGAGCGGCCCGCGGCGCAGCGCCGTCGAGTTGCGCACAAGGGCGCCGATCTCGTCTTCCAGGACGAGCAGGCGCACGGCGTGCGCATGGAGCGCCTCGCCGAACTCCGTGAGACGCCAGGCATTGCGATCGCTGGAGTGCGAGGCGGTGCCGGCAAGCGGCGGTGCGGTGGAGCTGCGGTGCGGCGGGCCGACCCTCCGCGCGCCGGGCACGGTGGCGGGCCTGTTGTCGGTCCTGCTGCGCGCCCACGTCCTCTCGCTGGCCGCCGGCGCCGGCCCGGCAGGACCCGGGCTCTGGCCCGGGGTCATCCGCGAGCGCGCCTACCAGGGCATCCAGTGGCAGTAGCGGGTTGAGGTCCAGGGAGCCGTGCTGGAGGTGTGGTCGCCCGGGCGCTTCCGGCACGGCGAGGCCGTGACGGTCCACTGTCCGCCGGGCGCGGCACGCCCCCTCAGCCGAGCAGGGGCGTGAGGCGCCCCACGGCGAGCAGCACGGTCCGCTTGCGCGCCCGGGTGACCGCGGTGTAGAGGCGGCGGGCCCCGGCCGGGTCGGGCGGGTAGGCGTCCGCGTCGGCGTCCGCGACGATGACGAGGTCCGCCTCCAGGCCCTGCATGGCCTCCAGGGGCGCGAAGCAAAGTCCGCCGCGGTAGCCCTCCCCACCATCCAGCAGCTGCACGCTGGACGGGGCGTGCTCGCCCATCCGCCGCCGCAGCTCCGGGGCAACGGCCGGCATGAGCTGGCGGGCCCGCTGCAGCCGTGGCGCGATGACCGCGATCATCCGCATCCCGCGCTCGGAGGCCAGCACGATCTCCTCGGCGATCCGGGCGGGGAGGTCGCTCGTGCGGGGCACGGCCACCGCCGCCGTCTCGCCCTCCTCATCATGCAGCGCCGTCACGTCCCCGGCCGGCTCTCCGATGATTTGACGGCCAAGGGCGTGGACGGCCCGCGGCGTGCGGTAGACGCTCTGCAGCAGCACGGTGTCGGATGCCTTGGCCGCCAAAGAAAGCGCGTCGCGCGCCACGGCGAAGTCCGGCAGGCCGAGGGGACCCCCCAGCCGCTGATTGACGTCCCCGGCGACGACAAAGCGGGCCCCGTCGCCGGCCACTGCGGCGATGGCGGCGTATGCCAGCGGCGGGTACGCCTGGGCCTCGTCGACGATGACCCAGCGTGGCCGCGGCCCGGGCCAGCGGCGGCCGGCCCGCAGGGCCAGCAGGATGAGGGCGGGTATGTCCTCCCGGCGCACGCGGCGAGCGGGCGGCTCTCCCAACCCCGCCGCCCGGCAGTACGCCTCGACCCCCGCGAAGTAGGCGCGGAGCAGATCGGACCGGGGTCCCCCTTCGCCCAGGGCGGCCAGCGCATGCGGCAGCACGCCGTCCTCAGCGGCGGCCGTCTTCGCCGGCGCCAGGGGGGTGGGCGCGTCCTCGGGCACGTAGGCGCCCGCCTCGGGACAGAGCTCCTGGAGGATCTCCCACAGCGCCAGGACCCGCCAACGCTCCGGCGCGCGCGTGGAAAAGCGCAGGCCGAGCTCGACGTGCCGCCCCAGCGCCGGCGTGGGCACCACATAGAGGCAGGCGTCCTCCTCGGCGGCCTGCAGGCCGACGTAATGCAGCGCCACCACGGTCTTCCCCGTACCTGCCGGTCCGTGGATCGTCAGCAGGCGGCGGCGCGGGTCACGCCGGGAGATCAGGCGCATCTGATCGCGGTCGAGCACGTCCCACATCTGGCCGATGCCGATGTTGCCGGGGTCGAGCAGCCGGCCGCGCACGCGCTCGCGCCACACCTCGCCATAGCGGGGGGCCACCCGCGTCACCCGGCCCGCCTTGATCTCGACGTCCTCCACCTTGACGTCCAGGCAGGCCACGCGGCCCACGAGGCCGCGCGCCCGCTCGTAGGCATCCTGCGCCTCGTACGATTGGGCGGCCGGGTCGCGCGCCAGCTCCGCGATGCCCGCCCACTGCGACACGGCCAGGACCTCGCCCGCCGGCGTTTCCCATGCCTCCAGATACGGAAAGCCGCTCACCCGCACGTCTTCGGCGAACGCCTCGCCGCCGCCGTCGCGGAAGCGGCCCCGGATCCGGGCGAAGTAGGGCGCCGCACCGTCGCGGACGCGCTCGGCCTGCAGGAGCATCCCGCGCGCCCGCCGGGCCACCTCGACGCGGCCAGCCTGGCCACCCGTGCGCAGCATGGTCTTCTCCGCGCGCGCGAACGCGTCCGCGCGTGCCGCCATCTCGTCCGGCAGCCGTGCGTAGATGGCTTGGACCACCGCCTGCTCGTCTGCGGGCCGCGTATCGGCAAAGCCGGATGGCACCGGCTCTTCCACGCTCGGACCCCTCCCCTCCGGCAAGGAACTTTTATGTTACCACAACGGGCTTCTCAGCCAACCATCAGCCCGCCACCCCGTGAACCCACAGCCGCCCGCCGCAGACTGGGGGACGCGAGGCATCCACCCCGCGGCCGACCCCGTGGCGCACGTGCCGACCGGGTGCTGCAGGACGCGCTGGACGGGCTGCATTGGGGCGCTGCCCCGGCTGGTGGGAGCCGTGACGAAGCGGGCCCGTGCGATCTTCCCACGCCTGTCGGCGGCGCAGGGCTGAAGATCCTCGCGGGGACAGGAGCGGTGACATCCATGCGGCGCCGCTGGGAAATGTGGAGGCCCGGGCGGAGCCCGGGCCTCCGGGAGCTATTGGCCTGTTCGGCCTTGGCGGCCGTGGAGTGCCGGCCGCGGGGTCTGAGTGCGGATCCTCGGGCCCTATTCGGTTCCGGTTGCCGCACCCTCGTCGGGGCGCCGGGTCCCGCGCCGGACCTGGCTGGGTGGAGCCTCGGCGATGTCCGGCGGAGTCATCCCCTCCGTCACCGCTCCGCATCCCACCTTCCGCGATCCTTCGCTTCCCAACCTCAGGATAGCGCGGGGACCGGTCGCCGCCCACGTCCGATCGGGCCGAACAACCGGACGTGGCGGGATGCGAGCACGTCCCGTGGCCTTCGAGCCCGCTGTCCGCCCCCACTTCGCCAGCGCACCCGTTGCCGCAAGGGCATCGCGACCCGGTCCCCTTCAGAGCGGCGCACCGCCGGCGCCCGGTGCCCCGGTGACCGCAGGGGCGGCTCAGCCCTGGCCCCGCGCCCACGCCTTCAGCCAGCCGATGTGCGCCTTACGCAGGACCGAGTGCTCGTCCGTAGCCAAGGATGGCGAAGGCCGTGCGTGATGCACTGAAGCACCCAGCGCGTGCTGACCTCGGAGCCGCGCCACGCGGGATGCAGCCTCCCCAGGTCGGCGTCGGCGAGCGTGGCCGTGAACGCGTGGATCTTGGTCCTGCACCTTCACCGTACCGGGCCAGCAGCTCATCAGCCGTGCGACCCGTCACCGCAGGGATGCGCCCCACCCCATCGCGGGCGGGGCCGATGTCGGCGGGCCGCTCGCGGCCCTGCAGGTGGCAGAGCCAGGTCAGGTCCACGTGGGCGAGGTGCGCCAGCAGGCTGGCCGTGGTGTTCCGGTCGCCCATGGGGCCGGCATACTCCAGCTCCGCCTGGGTCATGTCGCCGGCAAGTCGCCCCAGACGGGCGGAGGCGTCCGCGATCTGCGCATCGAGCAGGGCCACCGCCGGCGCGGCCACGGGGCTCTCCAGATCGACCTTCAACGGCCGTCCCCTCCCCCCGGGACGAAAAAAAGGCGGCCGCGCACATGCGCGGCCGCGTACGCAGCCCATCCGGGGCGGCCTCCGGCATCCCTGCCTGCGGTTTAGCCGAGTCCGCCCTCGATCTCCAGCTCGATCAGGCGGTTCAGCTCGACGGCGTACTCCATCGGCAACGACTTCGCGAAGGGCTCGATGAAACCCATCACGATCATCGTCGTGGCCGTCTGCTCGTCGAGGCCGCGCGAGCGCAGGTAGAACAGCTGCTCCTCGCTGATCTTGCTGACCGAGGCCTCGTGCTCGAGGGCGACGTCGTCCTCCTCGATCTCGATGAACGGCACCGTGTCCGAAGCGCTCTGCGCGTCCATGATCAGCGCGTCGCACTTCGTGTTGTTCTTGCTGCGCGGGCAATCGTCGGCGATGCTCACAAGGCCGACGTACGTGGTCTTGCCGCCGTGGGCGCTGATCGACTTGTTGACGATGGTCGAGGTCGTCTCGGGGGCGGCATGCACGGCCTTGCCGCCG
>JAJYVM010000347.1 GCA_021792015.1 Bacillota bacterium
TCGGCGACCTCGGCCAGAGGGCGCTGCGCCCGGAGCAGGCGGCCGCCATCGGCCAGGTCGACCTGCTGTTCGCCCCCGTGGGCGGCGGCCCCACGATCGATGGCGCGCAGGCCAAGGCACTGGGCCGGGACCTGGGCGCGCGCTGGGTGGTGCCCTGCCACTACGACACGGGCGGCATCCCGTTTCTGCGGCCGGTGGACGGCTTTCTGGCGCTCTATCCTGAAGGGCAGGTGCGGCGGCTGGCGGAAAGCGAGTTCGAGACCGACGGGCTCCCCAGCCCCCTGGTGCTCGTGCCGGCGGCGCCGCGGCCATGAACATCCGTCCGTTCGCCGTCGAGGAGTGGATGAACCGCTGCGCGACCGACGCCGTCCACAACATCGCCCAGACGTGCGTCGACTCGCTGACCCTCGGCGAGCTGGTGGGCGATGTCCCCGCCCTCTTCGCCGCGTGGCGGCCAGAAAGCTCACCTACGGCGACATCGAGCGTTCCCCCGCCTTCCGGCGGCGGGTGGCGGCGCTCTCCGCCTCGCGGCCGCGCGTGCTCGCCACCCAGGGCGCCGTCGGGGAGAACTTCCTCGTGTTCTTCACCCTGGTCGGCGCGCACCTGGCCCGGCCGGCGAGACGGTCGGCTGGCCAAAGCGTCAGCGTCAGGCGGCGCCCTCGGGGTACGAATCCGGCACGGGCTCGACCTGATCGGTGCACTGGATCGCCGCGACGACCTCTGGGAATGCGCGCACTTGAGCCTGAATGGCGGAGATGAGGCGCCACGCCTGCTCCTCATTCGCCGCATCGAGCACCACGTCGAGAAGGATCGAGAACCGCACCGCGCGAGCGCCCCTCTTCAGTTACGAGCTCGGCGGCGGCATCGTCAAGGTGTCGGGAGGCGTGCGCTCGTGACGCATCATGCCGAGTTGTGGGATGCGATCCGGCACGGGCTGCCCCGTGGTCGCTGGACGTCGCTCGCCGACGTCTATGCCCTTGTCGAGCGCTCCGTGGCCCT
Source organism: Bacillota bacterium (assembly GCA_021792015.1). Classification (GTDB taxonomy): domain Bacteria; phylum Bacillota; class Sulfobacillia; order RBS10-35; family JAJYVM01; genus JAJYVM01. The sequence continues at coordinate 1,000 of JAJYVM010000347.1, forward strand.
CGACCCCGAGGACTGCGAGCCTCAGGTCGCCGGCTCGTCCGTGCCCAAGTGGAAGCGCAACGTTCGCAACGTGCTGCAGGCCCGCAAGGGCGCCGGTGACATTGAGTGGAACGGCGCGGCGGGGTACCGGCTACCGTCGGGGTAAGGGGCCGCGGCCACGCCAGACACCGGCGATCGCCAGCCGGGGGCCGCGCAGGGGCTCCAGCCGCGCGACCCGGTGCGGAGCGAGGGCGCCCGCCGGAAGGTCCACGGCTACGCGACCCCGCCGAGGAAGCTGAGCAGGGCGGCGTTGAAGGCCTCGGGATTGTCCAGGTTGGCCACGTGCCCGGCGTGCGGCACGCGCACGTAGCGGCTCGCTGGCTCGCGGGCGGCCCAGGCGGCCACGGCGCGCCGCATGTTGCCGGTGCCGTCCCGCTCGCCGTGAATCAGCAGCAGGGGCTTGGCGATGCGATAGCCGGGATCGGGCTGCACCGCTCCGGCCGCCGCGGCCAGGATGTCCACGATCTCGCGCTTGGCGAGCGGGGCCGCCGCCGCGGCGAGGTAGGCCCGGACGTCGGCGCGCACGGACGTGACAGCAGCCATCGCGCGGCGCAGGGCCGCCTCCGGGGCGGCGGCCAGGATCGGCGCCGCGCGCAGGGCCAGCGCCTCAGGCTGCGGCAGCGGGCCCGCGTTGCAGAGGGTGTCGGCCAGCACGAGGGCAACGGCCCGGTCCGGCTCCCGCCGAATCAGCGCCTGCACGATGTTGCCGCCCATCGAGTGCCCGATCAGGCAGGTGGCGCCCTGGCCCGCCACCGCCGCCAGGTCATCGACGGCATCCGCCAGCGTGAAGGGGCGGGTCAGCGGCCGCGACTGGCCGTGCCCGCGCACATCCCACGTCACGACCCGGTATCTGGCCCGCAGCGCGTCCACCTGGCCCGCCCACATGCGGTGGTCCAGCACGGCCCCGTGGGTGAGGACGACCACGGGCGCCCCGGCCGGGCCTGCCGCCCAGCAGTGCAGGGTGCAGCCCGGCCGCTCCACCAGGTACTCGGTCACATCCCCAGCGCGCACCCGTCGCCGCGCGGGTCGGAGGCACCGACCAGGCAGCCGTCCGCCAACCGCTCGATCAGCTGCTCGTCGCCCGAGCCGGAGAGGTAGGGTACGCGGCGCAGGTCGTGGCCGCGGGCCGCCAGCTCGCGGTAGACCTCCTCCGGCAGGCCGTCCTCCAGTTCCAGCCGGTACGGCGCAGGCAGGCCGGCCGGGTCGGTTCCGGGGTGCGAGGTCCAGCGGCAGGCCTCGACCGCGGCCTGCGGGTCGAGGCCCTGGTCGATGCGCGCCGTCAGCACCTGCAGGTTCCACTGGGCCTGGCCGTCGCCGCCCGGAGTGGCGCCCACCAGCCACAGACTGCCGTCGCCACGCGTCACCAGATAGCACTGCAGCGTGTGCATGGTGCGCTTGCCGGGGGCCAGGACGTTGGGGTGGCCGTCTTCCAGCGTGAACCCACGTCCCGCGCGGTTGTTGAGCAGGATGCCGGTGCCCTCGACGACCTCGGCGCACCCGAAGGCGGCCGACAGGCTCGTGATGAACGAGATGGCGTTGCCGTCCCGGTCGGCGGCGCACAGGTAGGTGGTGTCCGTCTCGCCCGGCGCGCCCCAGCCGGCGGTGGCCGCAACCCTGCCTGGCGCGACCTCGGCGGCGGCCTGCCGCGGGTCGATGCTGGCGCGGCGCTGGACCGCGAAGCCGGCGCTGAGCAGCTCATCGAGCGGCACGTCCACGAAGCGCGGGTCGCCCGCGTACGCCAGCCGGTCCGCGTAGGCGCGCTTCTTGGCCTCGACGAGGAGGTGGATCAGGTCCGCGGATGCCAGGCCCCCCAGGTCCCACCCCTCGGCGATGCGCAGGCACTCCAGCAGGATCAGGCCCTGGGAGGGCAGCGGCGCCACGTGCACGGTGGCGCCCCGGTAGGGCACCGACAGCGGCGCGCCGACCTCGGCGGCGTGGGCGGCCAGGTCCTCCCCGCGCAGCAGGCCGTCGTGGGCCCGCATGTACGCGTCGATGGCCTCCGCCAGGGCGCCGCGGTAGAAGACCTCGGGCCCGCCGCGCGCCACCAGCTCCAGGCTCCGCGCGTAATCGGCCTGGACCAGGCGGTCGCCGGCCCGCAGCGGGGATCCGTCGGGCCGCAGGTAGATGCGGGCGCTTTCCGGGTACTGCGCCAGGGCGTCGCGCGACAGCCCGAGATGGTGCGCCACCCGCGGGGCCAGCCGGTGGCCGTCGCGCGCGTAGGCCACGGCCGGCGCCCAGAGCGCCTCCATGTCGAAGCGGCCGCTGCCCCACCGCCGCAGGGCCGTGAAGGCGGCGTGGACCGCGCCCGGCACGGACACCGACAGCATGCCGCGCCCGGGCATCCGCTCGCCGTACCCGCGGGCGTGGTAGGCGTCCGGGCTGGCCAGCGCCGGCGCCGCACCGGAATCGGCCAGGGCCTCCACCCGGCCCGAGCGCCCGTCGTACCAGACGCAGAAGGTGTCGGCCCCGAGGCCGCACATCATCGGCTGGACCACGCCCAGCACGGCGGAGGCAGCCAGGATGGCATCGCAGGCATTGCCGCCGCGGCGCAGCACATCGGCGCCGGCCGCGCTCGCCAGCGGGTGCCCGGTGCACACCATGCCCCCGTCCGCGTACACGGGACTGCGCGCCGTCCGCGCGCGCTCGACCACCAAGGAACCCGCCTCCCCTGCCCTCCTCTATTGCGCAGGCCCCGGCGCGGCACCTGCCTTCCGCCAGAGACCGCGCCCGAGGGCCAGGGCGGCGAGGGCCAGCAGCGGGACAAGGATCTCGGCGATGACGAGCCAGGTCACGACACCCGGCGCGCGCAGCGCGACCAGCCGCTGGTACTGGCCGGCCGGCAGGTCGGCCAGGAAGTGCGCGGCCATGGCGGCCAGCAGCCAGCGGCCCCGCCGCGCGCAGGCCGCGAAGCCGTCGAGGGTGGCCATTCCGGCGTGCAGGGTCACGGCCCACGACCGCTCCCAGACGGAGATCAGCATGCCGACGAGCGTCGTCGTGCCCGCCACCGGATTCAGCAGCAGCGGCAGCGCCAAAAAGACCGCCTCGATCGCCCCGGCGCCGAGGCCGAGGGCCAGCGCCTGCTCGCGGGCCTGCACCCGCATCCAGCGCAGCGGCACGTACTTGCCAAGCTCCTCGGCGAGGGCCGGCAGCACCGCCGCGAAGACGGGGAACCAGACCGAGCTCACCATCGCCGCCGCCGTGCTCGGGTTGGCCGCCAGCGGCAGGCTGAGCCCGGCCTTCAGGACCTGCGCCAGCACCCACCCCGCGGCGCCCGCCAGCAGGAAGGGCAGCCAGCGGCCGCCGTACCGCGAGGCGACCGCCACCGCCGCCAGGCCGACGAGAATGAGCAGCGCTGCCTGGAGGATCGCCAAAATTCGCCACCCCCACCGCTTCACA
>JAJYVM010000348.1 GCA_021792015.1 Bacillota bacterium
TACCAGAGGACGTCGCGGCCGCCGCGCAGCAGGCGGAGATTGTGGGGCGAGACATGGATGTCGAGCCTGCTCCCGTCCCGCCGCCAGCTCGTGACGGGCAGCGACTGGTAGGCGTGCAGGTCGAACCGCACGTCCGACTTCTCCTCGACCAGCGTCGTCAAGGCGCCCGTGGCTGGGTCGACCTCCCCCAGCCAGGCGCCCTGGTAGCCTCGCGGCTGTGTGAGGACAAGGAGTCGGTCGCCGTGCCACCACACGTGCAGGGGCACGACCGTCGGAAACCGTGGTTCGGTGACGGCAACCCTGCGGCCGTCAGCAAAGATCTCGATGCGGGCCATGGGCACGTCCGGATCGCCCGGGAGCGGGTATGGATAGCTGTGCACCACGGGCCGGCCGGGCACCACGCTCTGCAGCCACTGGAAGCGGCGGGCGTGGCTCGTGTCCACCCGCACGGCGGCCAGCCGCCCGTCCGCCGACCACGCCGCCTGCAGGGGCGAGGTCTCCCCGAACGGGCGCGGCAGGCCGTAGCCGTCCTCGGGCGTACCGTCGCCGGTCAGGCGCACCTCGCCGCCTTCGCCGGCGAGCCAGAGGTCGTGCGCCCGCGCGCAGGCGTACCAGCGGCCGTCGGGCGAGATGTCGGAGCGGCTGGCCTCAGGAAGAAGGGGGCCGAGGTCGGCCGTCGTGCGGCGCGCCAGGTCCAGGCGCCACCGGCGGCCATCATGCGCGTACTCCACGGCGCCACCGGCCCAGGCGATCCATTCGCACGGCAGGTCGAGCTCCTGGCGCGGCGCACCGTCAAAGAGCACAAACCGGCCTGACGCTGGCCGGTACCAGAAGCGGTCGCCCTCGCCGGTCCAGAAGGCGCGCATCAGTCGATGCGCTTGGGGTCGAGGGCATCGCTCAGGGCATCCCCGAGGAAGTTGAAGGACAGGGCCGTGAAGAAGATGGCGAGGCCCGGGAAGAGCACCTCCCCCACGCTCTGGTTCATGTACGACTGGCCCGTGCTGACCATGGAGCCCCACTCCGGCGTCGGCGGGCGCACCCCGAGGCCGAGGAAGCTCAGGGCCGCTTCGGTCAGGATGGCGCCCGGCAGCGACAGCGTGCCCACCACGATGATGGTGGACCACGAGTTGCGCAGCACGTGGACGAACATCTGGCGCAGGGAACCCGCGCCCGCCGCCCGCGCCGCCTCCACATAGTCCCGCTCGCGCAGCGACAGCACGTTGCCGCGCACGAGGCGGCCGAAGGTCGGGATCTGGTAGATGGCGATGGCGATCAGCACGTTGCGCGTGCCCGAGCCCAGCACGCCGATGATCAGAAGGGCCAGCAGCAGGCCCGGAAAGCACATCAGGGTGTCGATGATGAAGGTGACGACGGCGTCCGTGGCCCCGCCGTAAAACCCGCTGACCACGCCCAGGATGACGCCGACGGTGGCGCCGAGCAGGGTGCTGCCCACGCCCAGCACCAGGGTGATGCGCGCACCGTAGATCAGGCGCGTGAGCAGGTCGCGGCCCAGCTCGTCCGTGCCGAGCAGGTGGGTCGGCGACGGCCCCGTCAGCCGGTTGAACAGGTCCTGGTGGTCGGGCGTGTACGGGGAGATCACCGGCGCCAGCAGCGCCGCCAGCACCACGATCGTGAGGAAGATCGTGCCCGCCACGGCCCACGGGTTCCGCCAGAGGCGGCGCCACGGGCTGGCGCGGCGGGGAAGGACGACCTCGGCGGCGAGCTCCGGCGCCGCGCTCACCGGTAGCGCACCCGCGGGTCGATCCAGGCGTACGCGAGGTCCGTCAGGTAGTTGGCCAGGACGATGAACAGGGCCAGGACCAGGGTCGTCGACTGCACGGCGGGGAAGTCGCGCGCGTTGATCTGCTCCAGGATGAAGCGGCCCATGCCCGGGATGGAGAAGACCTGCTCCACGACCACGGCGCCGGACAAAAGGTAGGCGAAGCGGAAGCCGAGGACCGTCACGACCGGGAGCAGGGAGTTGCGCAGGGCGTGGCGGTAGATGACCACGCGCTCGGCCAGGCCCTTGGCCCGGGCCGTGCGCACGTAATCCTCGTTAATGACATCCAGCATGGCCGCGCGCACCAGGCGCGAGAGCAGCGCAAGCGACCCGATGGTCAGGGTGACCACCGGCATGGCATAGTTCTCCCAGCCGCGGAGCGTGTTGAGGTGGCCGTCGAAGCCGGAAGGCGGCAGCCAGTGCAGGTCCACGGCGAACAGCAGGATCAGCATCGACCCGAACCAGAAGTCCGGCATGGACACCCCGAACAGGGCGGTCAGCATCACGGCCCCGTCAGCCGCCCGCCCGCGCCGGCGCGCCGCCAGGATCCCGATCGGCACGCTGAACCCCAGCGACAGGATGAAGGCGCCGAAGGCCAGCTCGGCCGTCACCGGCGCCCGCGCCGCGATCTGCGGGCCGATCGGCAGGTCGTTGGCCAGCGAGGTGCCGAGGTTGCCGTGCAGCAGGCCGTCGACGTAGATCCAGAACTGCACCGGCAGGGGCTTGTCGAGCCCCAGCTCGTGGCGGATCTGCTGGACGGCCTGCGCGGCGGCGGCGCCCGTCACGTTGGGCGGCACCAGCAGCTCGGCGGGATCGCCGGGCGCCAGGTGCAGCGAGAAGAAGACGAGCATCATCACGCCCACGATGACCGGAAGCTTGGCCAGGGCGCTCCTCAGGATGTACGTGCGCACGGCGGCGGTTTCGTGCCGGGCGGAGCGGAATCCTGCCCGGCCGCAGGGTCGCCAGGATCGCCCAGGAACCGGTCGGGCGCGCGGCGCATCAGGCGCCGCGCAGCAAAACGCCCAGCCCGAATGTGATCGCGCCCTCGATGGCGCCGACGATCGTCATCTCCAGGCCGCTCGCCAGCCAGCTGCGCGAGGTGACCAGCGTCTTCAGGGCGCCGACCACGAAGTGCGCCAGCAGGCTCACGCCCGCGGCCACCAGCAGCGCCGCCGTGCCCTGCAGGAAGAAGAACGGGATCACCGGGATGATCGCGCCCACGGCCGTGGCCAGGGCGGAGCTGCCGGCGGAGAGCAGGGCGTTCGGGTGCTCCTCCAGGTTGATGCCCAGCTCCTCCTGCGCGAGGGAGCGCAGCATCGCCTCGGGGCTGCGCGAGAGGCGGGCCACGACGTCGCGGGCCTCCGGCTCGGAGAGGCCCTTCAGCTGGTAGAAGAGCGTCAGCTCCTCCTGCTCCTCGGCGGGCGACTCGGTCAGCTCGCGGCGCTCGCGCTCCACCTCGGCGGCGTGGACCTCGTCCTCGGCCCGGGTCGCCAGGTAGGCGCCGCTGCCCATGGAGAGGGCGGAGGCCAGCATGCCGGCCAGGCCGGAGATCACGACCAGGTGGCTGCCGCCCGTGTAGCCGGCCACGCCGGCCACGATGCCGAAGATGGCGCCGAGGCCGTCGTTGGCGCCGTAGATGGCGTCGCCGATCCAGCCGGTGGCGCCGTGCACGTGCCAGCGCTCGCGGCTCATCATCTCGGCGAGGGCGGCCTTGGGGTCGATGCCGCGGCGGCCGGGCCGGGCGGGGGTGGGGCCGGCGGCGGGAGATGTGGCGGAACCTGGGGTTGGAGCTGAGGCGGGCGGAGCCAGATTGGGCACGAGCGGCGCGGCTGGGGTGGCGTTCGCGGCGGCGGCATCGGGGGTGGCGGCGCTGCCGGGCGCGGCGTGGCCATCGCCGGCCGTGAGCTGCCCCAGCGTCTCGGCATGGCCAACCTCGTCGGCGGCCATCCGCTCGACGGCGCCGCGCAGGGGGCCGGCCGGCAGAAGCCCCAGCAGCTGGCGGTACTTCTCCGCGTCACGGCCCTCGTCGGCCTCCAGGCGGCGGAGCCACGCCTCCCGCGCGTCGGGCGCATCCCGCGGGACCCCTTCGTCCAGCGTGATCGCGGCGCGGTCGGGCGGGGTCTCCCCCAGCTCCCGCATGTGGTCCTCCCACATGCCGGCGTGGCGCTCCTCCGCCTCGGCCAGGCGGATCAGGATGTCGCGGCGGTGGGCGTCCGGCTCGGCGGCGGCCAGGGCGCGGTAGGTGAGGGCACCGCGCACCTCGTCGCGCCAGTTCGCGCGCATCGCGTCGGCGATCCTGCGGCGGGCGGCCAGCTGGTCGGGCACGGCGCCTCGACCTCCCCCAGGCTCACTCTCGCCGGTGGCCGGGCGACGGGCAAGGGTCGTCCGGCCCCATTCAAGCAAGCTGCCCAGGTTCGCGGCCCGGCCCGAAAGTTGAAGCGGCGGGGCAGCCCGCCCAGGCGCGGGCGGTGGCCAAAAAGCGCTCCGCGGCGGGGCGCTGTTGGGGCGGTAGGGCCGAGGGTCGCCGGCGTCCGGACGGGCGCTGGGCGCTGCCATCGTCCGCGACCGCGCAGGCGGGCGCGGCGCGAAATGGGCGGCTTGGCGACCCCTCAGTCCGGCACCAGGAAGC
>JAJYVM010000349.1 GCA_021792015.1 Bacillota bacterium
CGCCACCGGCCGGGCCGCATCTCCGCTGCCTGAACGCGCAGCATCGCTTCCAGCCGGCCATGAAGGCATCGCGGCAGCGGCGCTCGCGCTGCCCGCCGTCGTATCCACCAGGCCCAGGCGCACCAACTCGTGGGCCGTATCGGCGACCGCCGCCCGCAGACTCTCCAGACGCATTACCCCCGCGCTCCTTTCGCACGGGGGCGCGCAGATGCGCGCCCCCACCAACCCCGCGTTTCAGTCGTTGGCCGCCGCAAGCGCCTGCGGCAGCGTCGGGTTGGCCGCGTCGACGTCATGCGCGACCTTCGTCATGGGCCGGTCGCACCAGTCGTCGAGGGCGGCACAGGCGGCCGCCATGCGCAAGGCCGCGACACCCGACCCGCAGGGAACGGGAATCCGCTTCACGCCTGCACCACTCCCTTCCGGATCAGATCCGCCAGCGTCCCGCCGGCCCGCAGCTCGGCGAACAGGGTGGCATCGCTGAAGACCGCCGAGAGCGTGCGCAGCAGGTCGAGGTGGCGCTTGGCGTCGGGGATCGCCAGCAGCAGGACGAGCTCGGCGCCGACCTCTTCATCGGGCGCGTCCATGCGCCGGAAGGGGATGGGCGCCTCGGGCCGGCAGAGGATGACCGCCGGGCGGCTGACCATCCCCGGCTCGGCGTGCGGCACGGCCACGCCGCCGCCGGCCCCCTCCAGGCCCGTGGGGAAGTCGGCCTCGCGCGTGCGCAGCGCCTCGCCGAAGCCGGGCGCCGCGTAGCCGCCACGGACCAGCCAGTCCGACAGCTCGCGCAGGACCGTGTCTCGGTCGGTCGCCGTCGTGCGGCACTCGATGACGTCAGCCTCGGCCGTGGCCTCGACGCTGACCCCTGCCAGCACTGCAATCCGCTCCACTTCAACCTCACGCTAGCACCGGCCCCGGACCTGGCTCATGGGCCGAGCAGGCGCACCGGCTGGGCTGGAGGGCGCGGGGTCGGAGTCCGTTCGGGCCCTGACAGGCCGGTCGGCCGGGGGCCCCCGCATAGACCTCGCGCGTGAAGACACCGCGCGTCGAGGTCGTGCGTCCGGAGCGCCCCGATGCGCGCGCGCTGATGCGCGCGCACCAGCACCTCCTGCAGTGGCTGCGGCGGCAGCTGGCGCGCCGGCCCTGAGCCGGGCCGGGGCGGCCCGCGGCGTCCGTGCCGCCGGGGGCCGGGCGGCCGGATCCGAGCGGCCTCGCGCGCGTGGGGGAGGCTGAGCCGCCGGTGGTGGCGGCCGTGTACGCCCGTGTCTCGACGGAGGAGCAGGCGCGCCACGGCTTCAGCCTGGGCGAGCAGCTGGCGCGGTGCCGGGCGCGGGCGTTGGAGCTTGGGGCCGAATCGGTGGCGGAGTTCGTCGACGACGGGGTCTCCGGCGAGCTGTGGGAGCGGCCCGCCCTGTCGGCGCTGCGGGCCCAGGCGCGGGCCGGGGCCCTCGGGCTCTTCGTCTGCCTGGACCCCGACCGGCTGGCGCGGCGGCTCGTCCACCAGCTGCTGGCCACGGACGAGCTGGAGCGGTGCGGGGTGCGCATCGAGTTCGTCGACTTCGAGTGGCGCGCCACGGCGGAGGGGCAGCTCTTCGCGCAGCTGCGGGGGGCCATCGCCGAGTACGAGAAGGCGAAGATCCGGGCCCGCACCGCGCTCGGCCGCCATGGCAAGGCCCTTCGCGGCGGCCTGCCCCACTACACCTGCCCCTACGGCTACAGCTGGCGCGATGGCGGTCTCGCCGTCGCGCCGAGCGAAGCCGCCGGTGTCATTGCGGCTTACCGATGGTTCGTCGCCGACCCCGACCTCAGCTACCGGGGGCTGGCCCGCCTCATGCAGGACGCGTTCCCGCCGCGACGGGGCAGCTGGGACGGCGCCAGCCTGCGGCGCATCCTGGCCAGCACGGCGTACGTCGGCCGCATGCGCGTCGAGCGGTACGACGCTGGGGGCGCGCATCTGAACCGCCACCTGCCCAAGGATCAGCGCGTACCGTACCGGCGGCCGCGGCCGCCCGGTGCGGGCGTCGATGTGGCGGTGCCGTCGATCGTGGAGGTGGGGCTCTGGGAGGCCGCCCAGGCCAAGGCGGCACGCATCCGCGCGCGGCGGGGCAAGGGTGGCGCGGATGGCTACCTGCTGTCGGGCCTGGTTCGCTGCGGCCGCTGCGGGCGCACGATGGCCGGCAAGACGCAGCGCTCCGCCGGGCGCACCTACCGGTACTATGCCTGCCGAGCGGGGTGCGGGGCGCCCCAGATCCGAGCGAGCGACCTGGAGGCGGCGGCGTGGGCGGCCGTGGCGGAGGCGGTGGTCGACGCCGGGGCGCTGGCGGCAGCCGTCGCGGAGGCGCCGCCGGCGGAGGACACGGTGGAGCGGGCCCTGGCGGCCATCGGTCAGGAGCAGGAGCGGGTGTGGGTCGCCTGGCGGCGAGGGCTGGTGGACGCCGCCCGCTTCGAGGCCGCGGTGTCCGAGCTGGCGGGCCGGCGGCAGCGGCTGCGGGCGCGGGCGGCGCCTGCCGAGCGGCCCGCGGCGGTGGCCCCGGCGACGGTCGCGGCCCTACTGGAGGGCCTGGGCCCGGAGACCCGCCGCAGGGTCGTCGCGGAGGTGGTGGCCTCGGTCCGGATCGAGCCGGATCGCTGGCGCATCACGTTGCGGGTGTGAGGGGCCGGCGGCCGCGTGGACGCGGTGGGGCCACCTTCCTGGAGGTGGCGGTGGTCCAAAGCCGAGGGCGCGACTTCATCAAACGGGCCCAGGACCTCGGCTTCCGCCACATCGAGATCTCCGACGGCACCATCCAGATGTCGGCGCGGACCCGCGCCCGCCTGATCGAGCTGGCGCAGCAGATGGGCATGCTCGTGCTCACCGAGGTGGGTAAAAAGCACCCGGCCGACCGCGTGCCGCGCAGCAACATCCGCGAGCAGATCGCGGCCGACCTGGGCCACGGGGCCTGGAAGGTCATCGTCGAGGGGCGCGAGTCGGGCAAGGGTGTCGTGATCTACCGCGACGACGGCTCCATCGACGAGGACGAGCTGGAAGGATTGGCGACGGCCGCCGACCCGCAGCGCCTGATCTGGGAAGCCCCCCTCAAGGCCCAGCAGCAGGACCTGATCCTCCGCTTCGGCCCGAACGTCAACCTCGGCAACATCGAGCCCGCCGACGCCCTCTCCGTCGAGTCGCTGCGGGTGGGGCTGCGCGGGGACACCCTGCGGGCCGCCATCCTCGGCAGCGCCATCCCGGCGGCCAACGGGGTGGGGGACGAAGGGAAGGCGCCCTGAGGCGCCTTCCCGCCCGATCGGCCCGGCTACCGCGGTAGCAGCTCCGGGACCCGGGCCTCGCGCAGGGCCGCCAGCACCCCCTCCGCCACGCGGGCGCACGCCGTCCGCTGCGACTCCGCCGACAGGCCGGCGACATGCGGCGTCAGCAGCACGTTGGGCGCCGCCGCCAGCCGGTCGGGGAGGGGCGGGGGCTCGAGCTCGCGCACATCGAGGGCCGCCCCGGCGATCCAGCCCTCGGCCAGCGCCTCCGCCAGGGCCCGCTCGTCGACCAGGCCGCCTCGCGCCGTGTTGATCAGCAGGGCCCCCGGCTTCATCAGGGCCAGCTCCCGCCGCCCGAGGATGTGGTGCGTCGAGCGATCGAGCGGCACATGCAGGCTCACCACGTCCGCCGCACGCAGCATGGCGTCAAGGGGCATCAGGCGCACGCCGGCCTCGCGCAGCTCGGGATCGTCTTCCCGCCGCCGGGGGTGGGCCGCCAGCACCTCCATGCCCATGGCCCGCGCCCGGCGCGCCACCAGGCTGCCCACCTGTCCGAGGCCCACGACGCCGATCGCGGCACCGGCCAGGTCGTGCCCCACCAGCTCCGTGCGGGTCCAGGATCCGGCGGCCGCGGCCCGCTCCGCCCCCGGCAGCCGGCGGGCCAGCGCGAGGGCCAGCAGCAGCGTGAACTCGGCCGTCGCCACGGCGTTGGCGCCCGGGGCGCTCACCAGGCGGATCCCCCGCCGGACCAGCTCGCGCATGTCCACGTTGTCCAGCCCGCTGCCCAGCCGGCCAACCACCCGGAGCTCAGGACTCCGGTCGAGCAGCCCCGCCTCGATCTGGGTCTGGTTGCGGACGATCAGGGCCTCGGTGCCCGCCAGGGCATCGCGCAGGGCCGCCGGCTCCCGCCAGAGCTCCGGCTCATAGCGCACCTCGGCCGCCCGGCGCAGGAGGTCGACGGCCTCCTCCCACATCCACTCGCTCACCACCACCCGCACAGCGCCACCCCCAAGAACGGCGGGATAGCGTATGACGCCGGCGTGTCCGGTGCCTCCGAAGCCCTTGGCATGACGGCAGGACAGGCGCTGGCCCTCTGGGCGGGGGTGGCGGGCGGGGGATCTGGCCCGCGCGCGGTCCGTCGCCAGCGGGGGGAT
>JAJYVM010000350.1 GCA_021792015.1 Bacillota bacterium
CCCGCGCCGGCTCCCGGGCCGGGGCCGCCTCCACCGCGGACTGCCCAGGACGTGGGCCCTGCGCGGCGTGCCCATCCCCGGCCGCGCTGGCCGCGGCTGCGTGGGGCGTCCCCCGCTCCACGGCGGGCGCGGCATGCTCCGCCGCCTCCGATGCCGCATCCGACTCCTGGCCCTCGCTGCGCCCAGCCCTGGCCCTTGCCAGAACCTCCGGCCGCGGCGCCAGGATGACGTGCATGTTGCGGCCTTCCATGCGCGGCTCCGCCTCGACGGCCGCCAACTCGCGCAGCCGCTCAGCAAACCGCGACAGCACCTGGCGTCCCAGCACGCTGTGCTGGATCTGGCGCCCGCGGAACTGGATGGTGGCCTTGATCTTGTCGCCCTCGTTCAGGAAGCGCTCCGCGCTCTTCACGCGCACCTCGAAGTCGTGGTCCTCGATGTTCGGCCCCATCTTGAGCTCCTTGACATCGACGACCAGCTGCTTCTTGCGCGCCTCGCGATCGCGCTTGGCCTGCTCGTACTTATACCGGCCGTAATCCATGATGCGGCAGACGACCGGCTGGGCCGTCGGGGCGACCTCGACCAGATCCAGCCCCTTCTCGCTCGCGATCCGGAGTGCCTCCCGCAGCATGATGACGCCAAGCTGCTGGTTCTCCTCGTCGATCACGCGCACCTCGCGGGCGCGGATCATCTGGTTGACGCGCAGGTCCTTGCTGATGGCCTTACCCCCCTGCAAAATGCACAAGCGGCGGGGACGCAAAAGCCCCGCCGCCGAAGATCATTCGACTCGACGTGTTCCCTCGTACCCGGCTGGCAAGGCCGCCAGGTGAGAAGCGGACGGCTTCTGCTTTCCGTATACCGTTTGCGGCAGTAGCATACCATGGCCCACACGGTGCGTCAACGCGCCGATCCGGTCATCGGAACGATTGGATCGGGGCGGCGTACGCCGCCCCGTCACAACGGCTTCCGATGCGGCGCTACCGGGGCTGCAGGCGCCGCTCGGCCACCTCCGCCGCCAGCGCGTCCGCGAAGGCCGCCACGGGCTCGGCGCCCAGGTCGCCGCTTGCGCGCGAGCGGACCGCCACCGTGCCCGCCTGCTCCTCGCGCTCGCCCACCACCAGCATGTACGGAACCTTGGCCATCTGCGCGTCGCGGATCTTCTTGCCGATCTTCTCCGCGCTCTTGTCCAGATCGACGCGGAGGCCGCGTGCCCGCAGGTCCGCCGCCACCTGGCGGCCGTACGCCTGGGCCTTGTCGCTGACCGGCAGCACGCGCGCCTGCTCGGGCGCCAGCCAGGTGGGGAAGGCGCCGGCGAAGTGCTCGATCAGGATGCCGATGAACCGCTCCAGGGTGCCCATGATGGCGCGGTGGATCATCACGGGGCGGTGCTCGGCACCGTCGGCACCGATGTACTTCAGGTCGAACCGCTCGGGCAGGTTCCAGTCCACCTGCACTGTCCCGCACTGCCACTTGCGACCCAGGGCGTCGGTGATGTCGAACTCCAGCTTCGGGCCGTAGAAGGCGCCGTCGCCAGGATGAATGGCGAAGTCCTTGCCGAGATCGCGCAGGGTGTCGGCCAGCGCCGACTCGGCCCGCCCCCAGGTCTCCAGGGTGCCCATGTACTCCTGCGGCCGGGTCGCCAGGTTGATGGTGTAGCCCATGCCGAAGGTGCCGTAGAGCTCATCCAGCAGCCCGATGCAGTCGGCGATCTCCGCGCCGATCTGGTCCTCGCGCACGAAGCAGTGGGCGTCGTCCTGGTGCATGCCGCGCACGCGCAGCAGGCCATGCAGGGTGCCCGAGCGCTCGTAGCGGGTCAGCTGACCATACTCGGCCAGGCGCAGCGGCAGGTCGCGGTAGCTGCGCATCTGTTCGCGGAACATGATGCAGTGGGCCGGGCAGTTCATCGGCTTCATGCCGTACCACTCGCCGTCCTGCTGGAACGTGAACATGTTGGGGCGAAAGAACCCCCAGTGGCCCGACTCCTCGTAGAGGTCGCTCCGGAACAGGACCGGGGTGGCCACCTCCTGGTAGCCGCGCTTGCGCTGCAGCTCGCGCGAGAAGTCCTCCAGCGCCCGGTACAGGCGGAAGCCCTTGTCGTGCCAAAAGGCGAAGCCCGGCGCCACATCGTGGAGGGTGAACAGATCGAGCTCCGGACCCAGCTTCCGGTGATCCCGCTTGCGGGCCTCTTCCCGAACCCACAGAAAGTGATCGAGTTGCGTTTGCTCCGCGAAGGCGGTGCCGTAGAGGCGCTGCAGCATCGGCCGCTTCTCGTCGCCACGCCAGTAGGCGCCCGCCACGGAGAGCAGCTTGAAGGCCTTCAGCCGGCCCGTCGACGGCAGGTGCGGTCCCCGGCACAGGTCGACGAACTCGCCCTGGCGGTAGACGGTGAGCTCGGCGTCGGCTGGCAGGTCGTCGATGATCTCCACCTTGTAGACCTCACCGCGTTCGGCGAAGAACGCGCGCGCCTGCGCGCGCGGCCAGACCTCGCGACTGACCGGGAGATCCTCGGCCACGATCTTCTTCATCTCCGCCTCGATGCGCGGCAGGTCCTCCTCGGTGAGGCGCACCGGCGGCTCCATGTCGTAGTAGAAGCCGTCCTCGATCACCGGGCCGATGGCGAGCCGGGTCTCCGGCCAGATGCGGCGCACGGCCTGCGCCATGATGTGCGTGGCGGTGTGGCGGTACACCTCCAGGCCCTCGGGGTCGGCCAGGGTGAGCACGCGCAGGGGCCCGCCCTCCGGCAGCGGCCGCGCGAGGTCGAGCACGCGCTCGCCCAGGCGCACGGCGACGGCGTCCCTGGCCAGGCGCTGGCCGATGGAGGCCGCCACCTCGGCGCCCGTCACGCCCTCGGGAAAGGTGGCCTCCTTGCCGTCCGGCATCTGCAGTGCGATCGCCGACATGTCGGTGCATCCCCTTTCGCAAACAAAAAAACCCCGCCCCTTGCGGCGCAAGGGGCGGGTTGCTCAAACCCGCGGTTCCACCCTACTTGGTGCTTGGCCGTTGATAACGGGGGGCGGACCCCGATCGCCGCTTGCGGGTGGTGTGCCGGTACGGGCGGCGGGCGCGCTCTCAGCCGGTCGGCGCACCCTCTCTGAAGCCGGCCCGGGGGCCATCGATCCCCCGGCACGTGGTCCCGCGCATCGTGGCGCGATGAACGCTGCGCGCGGTCTTGCCGCACGCGAGTCGATTCGATGCCGGCATTATCGCACGGGCGGGGCCGGCGGGGCAAGGGCGGCGGTGGTGGGATGCGGCGGTGGGATGCGGCGGGTGAGAAGGCGTTGAGCGGCCGCGCCTGTGGGCGGTGGGATGCGAGGGCGCTCGGCTGCGGCGGCTTGTGGGACGCGGCGGCGGTGGGCACAGTAAGTCGGGGGTGGAGCCATGGCGCGCCTGGTGCGCCACGACCGCAACGAGCCGTATTCGCTGAAGAAGGACGAGATCGACAGGGACCGCGTCTTCCTCTGCGCCTGCGGGCTCAGCCAGAACAAGCCGTTCTGCGACGGCTCGCACAAGCGGACCCGGGACGAGGAGCAGGATGCCCTCTACATCTACAGCGGCGAGCAAGCCGAGCGCGTCCGCATCAGGAGCATGTATTGACGAGCGCGCCAGCCGCATGCCCACGGCTCCGCGCTCACTCGCGACCCTCCCCGAGCGCCGTTGCGGTCAAACTCGCAGAGTGGTGGGCGTGACTACCCAACGAGTTCCGCCTGCGGACGAAGGGCCTGGGCCCCCGCCCGCGCCACCTTGCGGTTCGCGGGCCGGACCATGCGCAGGGCCGCAGCCACGGGGTGCGGCGTCGCGCAGCATCACGAAAAGGGGGACGGGTGCGCCCCCCTTTCACGCGAGCCCGCCGCCGGGGCGACGAGATGAGGCCGATCAGCAGCTCGAGGTTGTGCGCGTGGGCCGCCGGCACCGCCGCGACCGACACGTCAGCAGAAGCAGCAGGCACGGATCCAGGGACGGAAACGACGGAAATGAAGGGAACGACGGGAACGGCGTGCAGCAGCAGCGGCAGCGGCAGCAGCGGTGATGATGGTGATGCCGACGACGGCCGCCGAGCCCGTCTTCGCCGTCTGCCAAGGCTCCTCACCCCCTCGTGGCGGCTTGTACGGGCAGCCTATGCGGCATGTCCGGACGGTGCCACCAGCCGGGGTTGAGGGCTCAGGGCCCCTGTGCCCTTGCCTCGCGGAGACTTGCCCCTGGCGCGGGCGCCTCTGCCCTGCCCTGCCCTGCCCTGCCCTGCCCTGCCCTGCCCTGCCCTGCCCTGCCCTGGTCCCGTGGTCGCCTGAGCCGCGCCGCGACCTGCCCTCACCCTGGCGTTTGGGCCTGACCAGACCTGCCGCCGCCCTCGGCATCTGGGCTGAGTCGCAACCTCCCGCACCCTTGGCG
>JAJYVM010000351.1 GCA_021792015.1 Bacillota bacterium
CACCACCCGGAAACGGTCGGGCTCCGCCCTCATGACGTCGACGGCCTGGGTGCCGATGGACCCGGTCGCCCCGACGAGGCTCACGGTCTTCACACGCATGCGGCGAGCCTCCCGGTCGTCACGGCCGCCGTCGCGGCCCCATCACCACTCCCAGCATGCCACCCGGTCTACCCGGCGCGGCACAGCCCCGGGGAGGGGGGCAGGGTAGATCTCGGTGAGGTCGAGAAAGCCGAGCCCCCCCAAAAGGCAGGCGAAGCCGGCAAGCCCGCCACCCCAGGCGCGGGAGCCGCCGTCGCGGGCAAGGAGCAGGGCGACGCCGATCGCGGCGAGGGGCAGCCAAAACGCGGGTCCCGGGCGCCAGCTGAGGAGCTGGACGGGGAGGGTCGTCCCCACATTGGCGCCGATGACCGCGGCGGCGGCGGTGTCAAGGTCGAGGACACCGGCCTCGACGAGGGCGACGATGGCCATCGTGCTGACGCTGCTGGAGTGGATCAGGGCCGTGCCGAGGGCGGCGGTCAGCGCGGCGGGCAGCGGCCGGCCCGTCAGGCGGGCGAGGGTCCGCTTGACGGCGTCGCCGCCGGCCCGGAGGCCCAGCGCGGCGAGGCGCGTGCCGGCCAGCAGGAGCGCGATGCCGGCGGCACCGGCGAGGATGGAAGAGATGGAGGAGACGGAAGAGATGGACCGACCCCCGCTGGCATGGCTATGGAGACGCCTGGGCGTGCATGCGGGGGGCACCCGCCGTGCGACCTGCAGGCACGGCCGGCGCCTTGCCGCGCAAGGAGGCGGGCTCCGGCCGCCGAACCCCCCGCCCATGACCTACACACTCAGCGGCGGAACCGTCCTCGACGGGCGCGGCGGGCGCATCCCCCAGGGCACCGTGGTCCTGCGCGACGGGCGCATCGCGGCTGTGGGCGCGGCCGGACAGGTGCCCGAGTCGCTGGAGGGCGAGCGCCTCGACACCACCGGCCGCACCGTGATGCCCGGCCTCTTCGACGCCCACGTCCATGTGCTGTCCCACTCCGGGGCCCGGCCGTACAGCCCGCGCACGTGGCCCGTCACCACCTTCGCCGAGGAGCAGCTGCTGCATGCCGCCGCCAACGCCCACCTGGCGCTGGAGTGCGGCGTCACCACGCTCCGCGACATGGCGGGCGGGCGCGCGGAGGTGGCGCTGAAGCACGCCCTCGACGACGGGGTGCTGCCCGGGCCGCGCCTTGTGACCTCCGGGTTCATCGGCATGACCGGCGGGCACGGGGACATGTTCTTCCCGCCCTCGCTCACCCGGCGGCCGTTCCCTGTGGCCGACGGCCCCGACGCCTGCCGGGCCGCCGTGCGCGCACACGTGCGTGACGGGGTCGACCTCATCAAGATCTGCACGAGCGGCGGGGTGCTGTCGCTCGGGGATGCCGTCGCCTGGCGGAACTACACGGACGCCGAGGTCGCCGCCATCGTCGACGAGGCGCACGCCCTCGGCCGGCGGGTGGCCGTTCACGCGCACTCCCGCGCCGGCATCGCCCAGGCGCTGGCGGCTGGTGTCGACACCATCGAGCACGGCACGGAGCTCGACGAGGAGCTGGCGGCCGGGCTGGCGGCGGCCGGCTGCTACCTCTGCCCCACGCTCACGATCTCCGCCTACCTCGTGCGGGAGGGCGCCTCCCACGGCATCGAGGCGGAAGCGCTGGAGAAGGCGCGGGCCGCGCACGCGCGGCACCGCGATGCCATCCGCCTGGCGTGGCGGGCCGGCGTCAAGCTGTTCGCCGGCACGGACTCCTGCAATGCCATGCCCTTTGGGCAGCACACATCCGAGCTGGCTGCCCTCGTCGAGGACGTCGGCCTGAGCCCGATGGAGGCCGTGGTGGCCGCGACGTCGCGCGCGGCCGAGGCGTGCGGCCTGGCGGACCGAACCGGGGCTCTTCAGGCGGGGCTGGCCGCCGACGTCCTCGTGGTCGACGGGGACCCGCTGGCCGACATCCGCGTGCTGGAGGACCGCTCGCGTATCGCGGGCGTCTTCCGCGACGGGCGGCTGCTGGTCGAGCGGGGGTTGCGGCGGCGGTAGCGCGGCCGGCTCGGGGGCACGGCTCTCCGCGACCCGCGGCCCCGAGCCGGCGCGACACGGCTCTCCCCGACCCGCGGCCCCGAGCCGGCGCGGCGATTGCACCAAGCCCGCGGGCCGGACGCCGCCGGCCTGGATCGTCGCGGAATCGCATCCATGCCCCAACGGCGGATCTGGCGTGGTGGGCTGGGGGCATGAATGCGAACATATGTGCCGATCCAGGGCTCGCCCAGAGCGCGATGAGCGACCCGGGCGACTTGGCTGCGTGGCTGGCCGAGGTGCCCGCCGACATCGGCGCCATCCGCCGGGTGAGCCAGGAGATGGTCCTCTGGGATCAGTGGGGTCTGCTCGACGATGAGGATCCCCTGGCCTGGGCGGGGCTTCTGGACGGGGTCGCGCGCGGCACCGCCGGCCCCGCCGTCACGGCCGCCACCGTCGCCGCCCTGCCGTTCCCGACACGGTCGCCAGTTACGGCCCGGCCTGGAACGGGCCGCACCCCGTCCACGTGGGGTGGGCTCGCGCGGGGATGCTCACGGCCTGACCGGCAACTCCAGCGCCGCGCCGCCCTCCGGCAGGGCAGCCGCCGACGCCGCCAGGCCAAGCTCGCCGGCCCGCTCGGCGGCCCGCACCACCGCGTCGACCAGCGCCTGCGAGAAGCCGCGGGCGTCCAGCACCTCCAGGGCGGCCACCGTGGTGCCGCCGGGGGAAGCGACCTGGCGGACCAGCTCGTGCGGCGTGTGCTCGCTCACCAGCGCCAGCTTGGCGGCGCCCAGGACGGTCTGGGCCGTGAGGCGGCGGCCCACCTCCGGCGGCAGCCCGAGGCGTCCGGCGGCCTGGTGCAGGGCCTCCATCAGCAGGTACACGTAAGCGGGTCCGCTCCCGGACAGCGCCGTGACGGCCGCCAGGTCGGCCTCGTCGACCACGATGACGTCGCCCACGGCCGAGAGCAGGGCGCGGGCCGTCTCCAGGTGCGCCGCGCTCGCCGCCGGTCCCGCCGCGATGGCCGTGGCCGCCGAGCCGACGGCGCTCGGCGTGTTGCTCATGGCCCGCACCACGGGAAGGTCGGGCTGGCCGCTGAGCACGGCGATCGCCTCGGCCGACAGGCCGGCCACCAGCGAGATCAGCAGGTGGCGCTCCGCCGAGAGGTGGGGCGCCAGGGCGCTCAGGGCGGCGGCGGCATCCACGGGCTTGACAGCCAGCACGATGGTGGTGGCGGCCGCGCAGAGCTCGCCCTTGTCCCGCGTCACCGCGGCCCCCATGGCGGCCAGGGCCGTGAGGCGGTCGTCGCGGCTCCGGTTGCAGGCCCACACGGACCCCGCGGGCAGCGCCGAGCGGCCGCCCAGCCACCCGCTCACCAGGGCCTGCGCCATGGAGCCCGCACCCACGAGGCCGACCGTCCGATCCATGGACCTCACCCCTCCATACGCGCGCAAAAAGGGCCCCCCGAAAGGACGGGGGGCCCGTGGTACCACCTTTCTGAGCACGGCCCGCGCACGGGGCGCCGGCCGGCTCACTCGTCACCTTGATAACCGGGCGGCGCCCGGTCGGGCTTTCGGCGCTCGTGCACCGTCCTGCCCGCGGCCTTGGGATCTGGGAGCCCGCCCGCCCGCAACGCCGGCCTCGCACCAAACGGCCGGCTCTCTGGGGTTGCCTGGGCGTACGGAACGATCCCGCATCGCCGTGCTATGGAGAATTGCCCTTGATTATCCCCGGGCTGCGCGCAGCCGTCAAGGGTCGGGGCACCCTACGCCCATGGCAACCGTCTGGGGCGTCCTCCTGGGCAGGGAAACCGGCCGCATCGCGCTGGCGACCGAGACCGACGTGCTCTCGCTCGCCACCACGGACGACCCGGTCCCCGCGAGCATCCGCGCCGGCGACGAGGTGGCCGGCTGGCGACACGGCGCCGCGGTGCGTGAGATCCGCCTCGCGCGCATCCGGACCGACGCCGGCCTCGCCGGCGATGGCGCCGCACCCGGCCAGATCCGCCTGGACACGGGCGCCCGCCTCTGGGACCTGCTGGCCTGGCCAGGGATGGCGGACGGCCCCGGGTACCTGCGCGTCTGCCACGACGGCCACCTGGTGCTCTGGGCCCAGGATGCGGACGGGCAGGTGCGCCTGCCGCCGCCCCCGGCCGATCGGCGCAAGCTGCGCGCCCTCGGCTGAGGCGCCGGTCCCGCCAGACCCCCGGGGCGAGGCGGCCGCCCGCCACCCCCGGCGGGCTCAGCCGCGCGCGGCGGCTGCCGACGGCTCCCCGCCGCCGCCGGCATCCGGCCCGGCGGGCGTCCCGCCCGCCTCGGCCACGGCCACCCGCCGCGCCACCA
>JAJYVM010000352.1 GCA_021792015.1 Bacillota bacterium
GGCGAACTGGGGGGCAAAGCGCGCCGGGACGCCGAGGGAGCGCGGGTTGGCCCGGATGAGGGCGGGGGCGTCCTTGAACGGCATGTGGAGCGGCAAAAGGGCGGACACCAGCCCCGCGCCCCTCACCGGGCGGATCACGGTACCCGTGACCATGCCGCGCGCGACGCGTTCGGGGTGCGCCAGCCCATCCGCGGCGGCCTCCGGCGTCCGTGCCTACGGTGCGAGCGCGACCTGCCCGCCAAGCGACAGGCCGGCCACGGTGACGGGGGCAGGCCCGGGAAGCAGGGAGGCGACCGCCTCGGCGATCGCCTCCACGGAATCCAGGTCCGGCAGCCTGGGGGTCAGGCAGCGGAAGTCAGGCAGCAGCTGGACGACCGGCTCCCACATCCAGGGCGAGATGCCGCCGCCGTGCAGGAGCACGACGGCGGCGCTCACCCCTTCAGGAGCTTGCGCAGCACATACTGCAGGATGCCGCCGTTCCGGAAGTACTCGACCTCCGTCGGCGTGTCGATCCGCGAGCGCACGGTGAACGCGACCACGCTGCCGTCGTCGCGCCGGGCCCGCACGGCGACGTCCGTCGACGGCGCCGAGATGTCCACCCCGTCGAGCTCGTACTCCTCGAAGCCCGTGAGCCCCAGGGACTCCGCCGACTCGCCGTCCTTGAACTGCAGGGGCAGCACGCCCATGCCGATCAGGTTGCTGCGGTGGATGCGCTCGAAGGCCTGCGCGATCACGGCCTTCACACCCTGCAGGTGGGGACCCTTCGCCGCCCAGTCGCGCGAGCTGCCCGCCCCGTAGTTCTTGCCGGCCAGGATGACCAGCGGCGTGCCCTCGGCCTTGTACTTCATGGCGGCGTCGTAGATGGTCGCCTTCTCGCCGCTGCCGACGTGGATGGTGTAGCCGCCCTCGGTGTCGGGCACCATCCGGTTCCGCAGGCGGACGTTCGCGAAGGTGCCGCGCATCAGGACCTCGTGGTTGCCGCGCCGGGAGCCGTACGTGTTGAAGTCGCGCACCGGCACGTCGTGCTCCTGCAGGTAGAGCCCGGCCGGGCTGACCCTGCCGATGGAGCCGGCCGGCGAGATGTGGTCCGTGGTGATCGAATCGCCCAGCACCGCCAGCACCCGCGCGCTGCGGATGGACTTGGGCAGCGGCGCCGCCTCGGCGGGCATGCCGTCGAAGTAGGGCGGGCGGCGGATGTAGGTCGAGTCGGGATCCCACGCGAACATCTGGCCCTCCGGCACCGGCAGGCTCCGCCACGCCTCGTCGCCCTCGAACACCTTGCCGTACTGCTTCCGGAACATCTCCGGGTCGAGCGAGGCGGAGACGGTCTCCTGGATCTCCCCCTGGCTGGGCCAGATGTCGCGGAGGTAGACCGGCTGGCCGTCCTTGCCGGTGCCGAGCGGGTCGCGGCCCAGGTCGACGTTGATCGTGCCGGCCAGGGCGTACGCCACGACCAGGGGCGGCGATGCCAGGTAGTTGGCCTGGACCTGGGCGTTGATGCGGCCCTCGAAGTTGCGGTTGCCGCTCAGCACTGCGGCGACCACCAGGCCGTCGTGATCGACCTCGTCGGCGACCTCCGGCAGCAGCAGCCCGCTGTTGCCGATGCAGGTCGTGCAGCCGTAGCCGACGACGTTGAAGCGCAGCTGCTCGAGGTAGGGCAGAAGGCCGGACTTCTCCAGGTAGTCCGTCACGACCCGCGATCCGGGCGCCATGCTGGTCTTGACGTGCGGCCGGACCTGCAGGCCCTTCTCGACCGCGTGCTTGGCCAAAAGGCCGGCCGCCACCATGACGGACGGGTTGCTGGTGTTGGTGCACGACGTGATGGCCGCGATCCCGACGATGCCGTGCTCAAGCGGCGGGGCCGCGACCGCCATGCCGCCGCGGGCCTGCCCGGCGCCGCCTGAGCCACCGCCCGCGCTGGGCAGGGGCTTGCTGATCTTGTCCTGGAAGGCCTTCTCGAAGCTGCCGCGCACATCCGCCAGGCTGAGCCGCGCCTCGGGGAGCTTCGGGCCGGCCAGGGACGGCTGGACGGCACTCATGTCCAGCTCCAGGTGGTCGGAGTAGACGGGCTCGGGCGAGTCGTCGGTGCGGAACAGGCCCTGCTCCTTGCAGTACCGCTCGACCAGGCGCACCAGCTCGTCCGGCCGGCCGGTGCCCCGCAGGTAGGCCAGCGTCTGGTCATCGACGGGGAAGAAGCCGCACGTGGCGCCGTACTCCGGCGACATGTTGCCGATGGTGGCGCGGTCGGGCAGGGCGAGGTGCCTGAGCCCCGGCCCGTAGAACTCGACGAACTTGCCGACGACGCCGCGCCGCCGCAGCATCTCGGTCACCGTCAGCACGAGGTCCGTCGCCGTGCTGCCCTCCGGCAGCCGCCCCGTCAGACGGAAGCCGACGACCTCCGGGATGGTCATGGCGTAGGGCTCGCCCAGCATGACCGCCTCGGCCTCGATGCCGCCGACGCCCCAGCCGAGGACGCCGAGGCCGTTGACCATGGTGGTGTGGGAGTCCGTGCCGACCACGGTGTCGGGGTAGGCCTCCTGGCCGCCGCCGTCCGGTGCCGGCCGCAGCTGCACGACCCTGGCCAGGTACTCGAGGTTGACCTGGTGGCAGATGCCCGTGCCGGGCGGCACGACGGTGGAGTTGGCGAAGGCCTGCTGCGACCAGCGCAGCAGGGCGTAGCGCTCGCGGTTGCGCTCGTACTCGAGCTCGACGTTCGTCTGGAAGGCGAGCGGCGTCCCGAAGGCGTCGACCTGGACCGAGTGGTCGATCACGAGGTCGCTCGGCACCAGCGGATTGATCTTCTGCGGGTCGCCGCCCATGGCCGCCATCGCGTCGCGCATGGCCGCAAGGTCGACAAGGGCCGGCACGCCCGTGAAGTCCTGGAGCAGGACCCGCGCGGGCATGAACGGCAGGTCCTGGACCGGCGGCTTCGGCTGCCAGCCCGCCAGGGCGCGCACCTCGGCCTCGGTCGTGCGGTCGCCGCAGAAGCGGAGGACGTTCTCGAGCAGGACCCGGATGGAGTAGGGGAGGCGGCTGGGCTGGCTGAGTCCCTGGCGCTCAAGCGCCTCCAGGCGGTAGAGGGCCGCCTTGCCGCTCCCGGTGTCGAAGGTGCCGCGGACGCCGAACGGATCGCTGCGCATGGACTTCTCCCCTATAGCGTGTCAGATAGGCGAACAGTTCGAGTATAAAGGAACGTGTGGCGGCCGGCGCACGGGGCCATGGATGGCGGCAGTCCTGCGTGACGCAGTCCTGCCCTTTAAGCACTACCCGTGGTGGGGCTTGGGTGTGAGCAAAGTAACGGTGACCAGCGGCTCGTCCGAGGCGTTCTCGACGCCGTGGGGGACGCCCGCCGGCGCGTGGGCGGCCTCGCCGGGGCCAAGCTCGGCCACCTCGTCCCCGAGGGTGAAGCGGCCCCTGCCGCGCAGCACGTAGTAGACCTTCTCCGCGTCGGCATGGCTGTGGACGGCCTGCGCCTGGCCGGGCAGCAGGCAGTAGAGGTCGAAGAAGGCCCCCTGCGTGTCAGCGATGGCCACCTTGGGGAACTTGGCCGGGTCGAAGCGGGGCTCGGGACGGCTGAAGGGCATCCGCGCACCACCTGCTCCGCAGCAAAATCCCTTTTCCTTACAGCGGTGCATCTCTATCTGGCGCACACCCGCAACTGAGGAGAGCACTGAGCGTGGCTCGTCAAACACCCGGTTGTGCCTGCCAAGGTAGCATGGATCGTGATAGGTGACAGTGGCTTCGAACTCCCCTGCCTGCAGGCGCCCTTCGGCGAGCAGTCTCTCGAGCACCTCCGTGTGGTGCAGCACGTCATAGTTGCCTCCCAGGGCTGGATACTCACCTTTCAAAGTGTTGAAGCAGTGCGGACAGGAGGCAATGATCTTTTTAACAGATGCATCGTCTAGAGTCGATATGTTCTGCTGAGCTTGCATCTGATATAGATACTCATTGCCTAGGCGACGGGCGGGATCACCGGTGCATGACTCCTTGGGACCGAGCACCGCAAAGCTCACACCGGCCCGATGTAGGAGTCGGGCAATGGACTGTGTGGTCTTGCGAGCCCTTTCGTCAAGAGCTCCTGCACAACCCACCCAGAACAGGTACTCGGTCCCGTCAGGAATAGTGGTGGTGACAACTGGGACCTCGAAATCCAAACCGTGGGTCCACTCCAGACGCTTGGCTGCGCCCAGGCCCCACGGATCCCCCTGGTTCTCCACATTGCGCAGCATGGTGCCTGCTTCGGTCGGAAAGCGGGATTCCATGAGCACTTCGTAACGTCGCATGTCAACGATGGCGTCGACATGCTCTATGTCAACAGGGCACTGCTCCACGCATGCACCGCAGGTGGTACAGGACCACAGCAC
>JAJYVM010000353.1 GCA_021792015.1 Bacillota bacterium
GCGTCCATGCGGATGAGTATACATCCCAGGTCGCGGGCTGTGGCGCCTAGCCGCCGCCCCCGCCGCCGCCCATCCCGCCACCGCCGCCGCTGCTGCCACCGCCGCTGCTGCTGCTGCCGCCCCCGCTGCTGCTGCTGCTGCCGCCACCCTGCTGGCCCGCGCCCTTGAGCACGATCTGCATCAGCGCCTGCTGGACCTGCTGCTGCAGCGACTGGCTGACCTGCGGGCTGGTCAGGGCCTTTTCGATCGCCTGGTTGAGCGCCTGCTGCCCGGCCGCCGTCTGCAGGGCGGCCGTCAGGGCGGGGTCCGGGGCCGTGCTCGCTCCCGATGACCCTCCCCCGCTGGACGAGCCGCCGCCGCTGCTCCCGCCGGAGCTGCCCCCGCTCGAGCCGGCGGATCCGCTGCTTGCGCTGCCCCCGCTGGCAGACCCGGTCATGCCTGACGATCCGCTGCTGCCGGTGGTGCTGCCGGACGGGCTCGTGCTGGGCGCGGGCTCCGCCCGCAGCTCCTGGCGGATCAGGCTCCGGATCTCGGCCTGCGAGGGGGGCGCGCTCGTGCCGCAGCCGCCGAGGGCGGCGCCCCCGACGAGGATCGCGGCGGCGGCCCAGGCCCGCGCGGCGCGCCTGCGGCCCGGCCCTCCGCCTTGCGGCAGGCTCGACCCGCCCGCCGGGAAGGCGACGCGCCCCCCACGGCGGCCCGGCCGCTGGCCGGCCCCGACACCGGCCGGCCCGACGCCAGCCGACCCGGGTCCCGCGCCGGACCCTGGTCCCGACCCCGCGCCGGGCTCCAACCCGTCCCCCGCCGCCCCCCGCAGCGCGCCCAGCAGCGCCCGCACCCCCGACGTGTACGCTTTGCAGGCGCAGGCCACGCATGCGTAGAAATGGCTGGGATCATTGGGAACGCTACGCGCGGCGCGGGTCGCCCCGAGCCGCCACCGAGTCAACGGACGGCAGGTGCAGCAAGCGCGATGAAGGTCTTCTCGGGCGTCCAGCCCTCCGGCATCCTGACGATCGGCAACTACCTCGGCGCCATCCGCCACTTCGTGCGCCTGCAGGACTCGGCGGAATGCCTGTTCTGCATCGTGGACCTGCACGCGCTGACGGTCCCGCGCGATCCCGAGGACCTGCGCCGCGACACGCGCACGGTCGCCAACCTCTATATGGCGTGCGGCCTGCGGCCCGAGCGCTCCATCCTCTTCGCGCAGTCGCACGTGCACGAGCACGCCGAGCTGTCGTGGCTGATGGGGTGCCTGGCCCGCCTCGGCGAGCTGCGCCGCATGACGCAGTTCAAGGACAAGTCGCACGGCGCCCAGGAGGACGTCGCCGGCTTCGGCCTCTTCGCCTACCCCGTGCTGATGGCGGCGGACATCCTCCTCTACAAGGCCAGCCATGTGCCCGTCGGCGACGACCAGCGCCAGCACCTGGAGCTGACGCGCGACCTCGCGCAGCGCTTCAACGCCCGCTTCGGCGAGACGTTCCCCGTCCCCGAGGCGATGATCGCCGGCGTCGGCGCCCGCATCATGGGCCTGGACGACCCCACGCGCAAGATGAGCAAGAGCGAGCCGAACCCCGGCCACTACATCAGCCTGCTGGATCCGCCCGAGGCGATCCGCGACAAGGTCAAGCGCGCCGTCACGGACAGCGGGCGCGACGTGCGCCTGGACTGGGAGGGTAAGCCGGCCGTCAGCAACCTGCTGGAGATCTTCTCCCTGATCGCGGACGAGCCCGTGCCCTCGCTGGAGGCGCGCTACGGGAGGCAGGGGTACGCCCGCTTCAAGCGCGAGCTGGGAGAGGCGCTGGTGGCGGGCCTTGCGCCCATCCAGGCGCGCTTCGCGGAACTGGTGGCGGATCCGAGCTACACAGACCGGGTGCTGCGGGAGGGCGCGGAGCGCGCCCGGGTGCAGGCCGTGCCGACCCTGAACGAGGTCAAGGAGCGGATGGGGCTTTTGGGCGCGCGCTGAGCGCGCGCCGATTGCCGTTCGCAGCTGACTGCCGGCCGGTTGCGCCTGTTTGCGGGGCGGGCCTCCGGTCCACGTACAGTGATCGGGCACGTGCCCCGAGCGGCAGCGGCGCCGGCCCCTGCCGCACCGCCGTGCGCCATGATACGGTGCTGACCATGCGCCGCTCGTACTGGCTGCTCTGGACGGGGCAGGTCGTCAGCCGCTGCGGCGACGGCTTCTTCTTCATCGCCGTCGGCTGGTCGGTCTCCACCACGACGGGCTCGCCGATGCCCTCGCCGTCCTCTGGTTTGCGCGCCTGGCGGCGGCCGCCCTGGCCGAGACGCCGGCGGCGCCCCTGGTCGACCGCTTCGAGCGGCGCCGCCTCATGGTCGCCGGCGTCCCGGGCGCGTTCGCCGTGTTCGGGCTGGCCGGCGCCGTGCTCAGCGCGGGGCTCGTGGCCCGGCTACCGGGCCACGTCCTCACGCCACTGGGCGCGGGCGAAGCGGCATCGCTCGGCGAGCGCTGACGCGCGGGCCCGTGCCTCGTCCCGGCTTGGCCCCAGGCCCACGGCCGTCAGCACCCGGCCCCCTGCGGTATACCAGCCGTCCGGCCTGCGCACGGTGGCCGCGTGGAAGATCAGGCCGTCCTCGGGCAGCTCAGGCAGGCGCTGGCCTGGCTGCGGATCGTCGGGATAGCCCGGTGACGCCAGCACGATCCCCACCGCATGTTCCGCCGACATCTCCACCGTGGCGCCACCCAGCGCACCATGCGCCGCGGCGACGAGCATCTCGGCGAAGGGCGCCTTCCAGCGCGGGATCACGACCTGCGCCTCGGGATCGCCGAAACGCGCGTTGAACTCCAGCACCTTCGGCCCCTCCGCCGTCAGCATCAGCCCCGCGTACAAAAAGCCGACGAACGGACAGCCTTCGGCCGCCATCCCGTCCACGGCGGGCGCGATGACCGTGTCGGCGATCTGCCGGAGGTCGGCCTCGCCGACCGGGCTGAACGCGCCCATCCCACCCGTGTTGGGCCCGTCGTCCCCCGCCAGGAGGCGCTTGTAGTCGCGGGCGTCGCCGATGAGCGAGAAGCCGCGGCCGTCGCAGAGCGCGAACACGGAGAGCTCCTTGCCCTCCAGAAGCTCCTCGATGATATAGGGGCCGGCGAGCGCACGCGCGCGCGCCAGGTCCCCCTCCTCCCGGACGACCACGACGCCCTTGCCGGCCGCGAGTCCGTCGGTCTTGACGACACACGGCACGGGCAGGTCCTTCGGCAGCTCCTTCGCCACACCGAAGCGGGGTCCGGGGATGCCGTGGTGGCGGCAGAAGGCCCGCGACCAGGTCTTGCTGGACTCGATACGGGCGGCCGCCTGATTCGGACCGACGACGGGGATGCGCCGCTGCCGCAGGCGGTCGGCCAGACCGGCGGCCAGTGGTGCCTCCGGACCAATCACCACAAGGTCCAGCCGGCCCTGGTCGGCCCAGGACGCGATGTCCTTCGGGTCTGTGAGGGGAACCCGCTCGGCCAGCGTGGCCATCGCATCCGAACCGGGTGCCGCGAGGACGGTCGCTCCGTCCTCGCGGAGCCGCCAGGCCAGGGCATGCTCGCGCGCGCCGCCGCCGACAACCAGAACGCGCATCAGTGCCTGAAGTGCCGCACGCCGGTCAGCACCAGGGTGAAGCCCAGGCGCTCGGCGGTGGCGATGACCTCGGCATCCTGCACGGAGCCGCCCGGCTCGACCAGGGCCGTGACGCCGGCCTCGGCCAGCACCTCGACCGTGTCGGGGAAGCAGAAGCCGTCGGTGGCGGCCACCGCGCCCCTGGCCCTGTCGCCGGCGCCGGCCAACGCGATCCGCGCGGCACCGACGCGGTTGGGCTGGCCGCCGCCCACCCCGAAGGTCTGCTGCGAATCGCTCACCACCACCGCATTGCTCGGCACGAAGCGGCAGATGGCCCATGCGAAGCGCAGCGCGTCCCAGTCAGGCACGGGGCCCGCGGCCACGCGCCACTCGGCATCCGGCTCAAAGTCCTGCTGCTGCACGAGCACGCCACCATTGATTCGGCGGATGCGATAGTCAGCCGGCGTTGGCGCGCCCACCTCCAGCACGCGCAGATTCTTCTTGCGCTTCAGGGCGGCACGGGCCTCCTCCGTCACCTCGGGCGCCAGGACGACGTCCAGGTGCTGCCTGCCCACGGCCCTCACCGCGGCCGCATCCAGCGGCCGGTTCCAGGCCACCACCCCGCCGAAGATGCTGACGGGATCGGCGGCCTGGCAGCGGGTGAACGCCTCGGCCGCGTCCTGGCCGAGGCCCACGCCGCAGGGCCCCCCGTGCTTGACGGCCACGCACGCCGGCGCGGAGAACGCCGAGACCAGATCCAGCGCCGCGTCGGCATCGCA
>JAJYVM010000354.1 GCA_021792015.1 Bacillota bacterium
GTGATGGAAGGAAAGGCTCGTCGTCACGAGGTCGAAGCTGGCATCGCCCCAGGGCAGCGACTCCGCGAAGCCTTCACGGATGTCGGCGGCGGGCAGCCGTTGCCGCGCCACCGCGGCCATGCCGGGGGCGGCATCAAGGCCCGCCAGGGCTGCCTGCGGCCAGCGCGTGCCGATCTCAGCCAGCAGGACGCCCGTCCCGCAGCCGACGTCCAGGACGGACCGCGGGGAATCGAGGATCATTCCGAGCATTGCCACATGAATGGGCCGCGCCAGCGCCTGGACTGGGTGGCGGTCGTAGCGGGGCGCCATCCGGTCGAAGCGGATGAGGTCGCGATCAGACACGGAGCGCAAGCCCGGGCGCTGGGAACGCGCGGCAGAACTCGGCGACCTCAGCGGCCACCCGCTGCTGAACGGCTGGGTCGTCCGCCGCGCGGATGACCTCGTCGATCCAGGCCGCGATGCGCGGCATCTCCCCCACGCCGATGCCGCGGCTGGTGATGGCCGGCGTCCCCAGCCGGATCCCGCTCGGGCTGAAGGGCTTGCGCGGGTCGAAGGGCACCGTGTTGGCGTTGACGACGATGCCGGCCCGGTCCAGGGCCCGGGCAGCCTTCTTGCCGGTCAGGCCCCTGTTGGTCATGTCGATCAGGATGAGGTGGTTGTCCGTGCCGCCCGACACCACGTCGTAGCCGCGCGCCAGCATCTCGCCGGCCAGGGCCCGCGCGTTCTCGACGATCTGGCGCCCGTAGGCCGCAAACTCCGGCGTCGCCGCCTCGCGCAGGGCCACGCCGATGGCTGCCGTCGTGTGGTTGTGCGGCCCGCCCTGCAGCCCCGGGAAGACGGCCTTGTCGATGCGCTCGCCGAGGTCGCCGCGGCAGAGGATCATGGCGCCGCGCGGCCCGCGCAGCGTCTTATGGGTCGTGGTCGTCACCACGTCGGCGTGCGGCAGGGGGCTCGGGTGGACGCCGGCGACCACAAGGCCGGCGATGTGGGCGATGTCGGCCAAAAAGTAGGCGCCGACCTCGCGCGCGATCTCGCCGAACGCCGCGAAGTCGAAGAGGCGCGGGTAGGCCGTGGCGCCGGCGACGATGATCTGCGGCCGCTCCCGCCGGGCCAGCTCGCGCACGGCGTCGTAGTCGATGCGCTTGGTGACGGGATCGACCCCGTAGGGCGCGGACTGCCAGAGCACGCCCGTCGCGCTGACGCCCCAGCCGTGGCTCAGGTGGCCGCCGTGCGGCAGCGACAGCCCCATGATCTTCTCGCCGGGCTTGAGCAGGGCGAAGTAGACGGCCAGGTTGGCCGGCGAGCCGGAGTAGGGCTGCACGTTGGCGTGCTCGGCGCCGAACAGGGCCTTCGCCCGCTCGGCGACCAGGCTCTCCAGCGGGTCGATGTTGCGCTGGCCCTCGTAGTAGCGGCGGCCCGGGTAGCCCTCGGAGTACTTGTTGGTGAGGATGCTGCCCGTGGCCTCCAGGACCGCGCGGCTGACGTAGTTCTCGGACGGGATCAGCCGCAGCGATTCGGCCTGGAAGCGCTCCTCCGCCTCGATCAGCCCGTGGATCTCGGGGTCGGTCCGCAAGAGCGCGTCCATCCCCCTGCCCCCCTACTCCTCGATGCGGCGCCCGCGCAGCTTTTCCAGGGTGGCGGGGCGCAGCGTCTTCTCCGCGATGATCTCCATCCGGTAGGTGCCCTCGCCGAGGGGCCGGACGCTGACCTCGCCGCTGATGCCGAGCCGGTCCCAGAGGTGGGTGAGCGCGTCGCTGAGGTCGGCCTCGCTGTCGAATTCGTACGTCACGGTTGTCATTGCGCCTGATTATATCGCTGGCAGCAGGGGCACCACACGGTGCTCCGCCCGCCCAGGCGGGCGGTGCGCAGGACCGCCCCGCACTTCCGGCAGGGCTCCCCCGCCCGGCCGTAGACGTTTAGCAGGGACGCGAAGCGGCCCTCCCGTCCCAGCCCGTCCCGGTAGTCCATGAACGTCGTGCCGCCGTTCACGACGGCGTCGGCCAGCACGGTGCGGATGGCCTCCGCCAGGCGGGCGCGGTCTTGGTCGGTCAACTCGCCCGCCGGCATGCGCGGATCGATGCCCGCCCGGAAGAGGGACTCGTCCGCATAGATGTTGCCAATCCCGGCGATCAGCCGCTGATCCATGAGCAGCGACTTGATGGGGGCCTTACGCCCTGGCCAGTGCAGATCCTCGGGCCTGACCTCGATGGCATCCACGCCGCTGGGAAAATCGGCCTGCTGCGTCAGCCACAACCGGCCGAACTTGCGGCTGTCGTGGAAAAGGAGCCGCCCGCCATCGTCCAGCCGCATGATCACGTGCGTGTGCTGCTTGGGCCAGTTCATGCGACCACGCGGCGGGAGGTAGAGCAGGCGTCCCGTCATCCGCAGGTGGCACATCAGGATATCGCCGCTATCCAGATGCAGGGCCAGGTACTTGCCATGCCGGCTGCTGGAGACGAAGGCGGCTCCGGCCGCGCGCCTGCCGAAGTCGGACGGAGAAACGGCGTGTGGCCCCAAAACCCGCACGGCAGTGATCCTGCGGCCGAGCAACTGGGTGGCGAGCGTCCTGCGGACACTCTCCACCTCCGGCAGTTCTGGCACTACGGCAAGGGCTCCATCTGATACCAGTTCTTTCCCGCTCGAGCCTCGACCACCAGCGGGACCGCCAGCTCGGCAGCGCCGGTCATGGCGCGGCGCGCCAGCGCCGCGACCGAAGCCGCCTCTTGGTCGGGGGCCTCGAAGATCAGCTCGTCGTGCACCTGCAGCACCATCGCGGCCTGGCCGCCCAGCGCAGCCAGCTCCGCGTACGCGGCCACCATCGCCCGCTTGATCAGGTCGGCGGCCGTGCCCTGCAGGGGCGTGTTCATGGCCATCCGCTCGGCGAAGCTGCGCCGCGCCCAGTTGCGCGAGGCGATGTCCGCCAGGGCGCGCGTTCGCCCGAACATCGTCCGCACCTGGCCCGTGGCCCGCGCCTCCGCGATCAGGCCGTCCAGGTAGGCGCGCACCTTCGGGAAGCGCGCGAAGTACCGCTCGATGATGTCGTGGGCCTCGGCGTTGCTAACCCCCAGCTGGCGCGCGAGGCCGAAGTCGCTGATCCCGTAGACGACACCGAAGTTCGTGGCCTTGGCGGCGCCGCGCTGGACCGAGGTGACCTCCTCCGGCTTGACGCCGAAGATGAACGCCGCCGTCTGGCGGTGGAAGTCCTCGCCCGCCATGAAGGCGTCGATCAGGGCCGGGTCCTGCGACAGGTGGGCCAGGATGCGCAGCTCGATCTGGCTGTAGTCGGCGGAGACCAGCACGTGCCCGGGCGGCGCCACGAACGCGGCGCGGATGCGGCGGCCCTGCTCGTCGCGCACGGGGATGTTCTGCAGGTTGGGGTCGTTCGAGGAAAGGCGGCCCGTGGCGGCCACGGTCTGGGCGAACGTCGTGTGCACGCGGCCGTCGGCCGGGTCGACCAGGGCCTGCAGCGCGTCGACGTAGGTGGACTGGAGCTTCTGCAGCGTGCGGTGCTCGATGATGTGGGCCGGCAGGTCGTGCTCGGCCGCCAGCTGCTCCAGCACCTCCGCGTCGGTCGAGTAGCCCGTCTTCGTCTTCTTGGGCGGCTTCAGGCCCAGCTTCTCGAACAGGATGTGGCCGAGCTGCTGGGTCGAGTTGATGTTGAAGGGCTCGCCCGCCAGCTCGTAGATCGTGGCGGCCTCCTCGGCGATGCGGGCGCGGAACTCCTGCCCGAGCTCGGCGAGCGTGGGCTTGTCCACGCAGACGCCCTTGGCCTCCATGGCCGCCAGGACCTCGACCAGGGGCATCTCCACGGCGGCGAAGAGGTCGTGCAGGCCGCGGGCGGCCAGCTCCGCCTCCATGGGCGCGCGCAGGCGCAGGGTGGCGGCGGCGCGGGTCTCCGGGCCGGCGTGCTCGGGCAGCCGCAGGTCGGCGTACTGGCGCGCCAGGTCGCCGAGCGGGTAGCTGCTGCGCCCGGAGTCCAGGAGATAGGCCGCCACCATGGCGTCGAAGGCCAGCGGCCGCCACGCGCCCCCAGCGCGCAGGCGGGCCCGCACCCAGGGTTTGAGGTCGTGGCCGACCTTGGCCGGCGCGTGGTCGAGGGCATCGCCGAGATCGGCCGGCGATGACGCGTAGAGGGCGCCGCCGGGCGCGGCCAGGAACACGCGGGCGGGCTGGCGGCCGAGGTCCCACTCGATGGCGACGGCGATTTCGGACGCGCCGCGCAGCGTGGCGAGCGCGGCATCGTCGAGGGGCTGGGCGGACAGCGTCTCCATGGGGGCCGGGCCGGCTGGGCTCTCGGTCGA
>JAJYVM010000355.1 GCA_021792015.1 Bacillota bacterium
ACCGAAGCCGGCGGTGTCGCCGAGCGGAGTGGCGGCGATGGCCGAGATCGAGCTGGTGGAGGCGCCGGCCCGGCGCTCGGCGGCCTCAGGATCGAGCTCGTGGAGGCGCCGGCCCGGTGCCCGCCGCGAGATGCAGAACGCATGCCCCGGGCCCAGGTGGCCGGTCTCGACCACCTGGGGCACGGGCAGCCCCGGGCCGCCGAAGGAGCGGCTCACATACGCGCCCTTGCCGAAGGCGGCCTCGGTGTGGCTGATCCGGATGACAAAATCCGCCCCAGGATGACGAAAGGCGAACGCCGCGGCGGTCAGGCCGGCGGGCAGGCGTTGCAGGGCCGGGGTTTCTCCGCAGCGCGACCGAAGCAGGCGGGCCACGGCTTCCGTGGGAATCGCCTCCCCCGCTGGGGGTTGTCGAGCGGCGTCGGCGCGGCGGCCAAGGGGCCTCCCCGCTTTCGCCATGGTTCGGACGGGTCATGGGATAGCCTGGCCCCGGAGGCGATGCTGGGATGAGGTGGTCGGACCTGTTTGCGCTGCTCAGCCACCGGGGACACGGCGGGCCCGCCGACGCGCCGGCCGCCGCCGTGGCCCGTTGGCGCCACGCGCTATCCGTGTTCAACGAGACGATCGGCACCGTCCCCCCGCGCGACCCCGTCGCGGGCGCCGCCATCCGCGCCGTGGACAGCGCCATCGCGGAGCTCTGGGCGGCCGAGCGCCAGATGGCCCTCCACTTCGACGGCGCGGACCGCTCAAGCCCCGTGCGCTGGCCCTGGATGCAGGAGGCCGAGGATAGGGCGGGGCCGGGCGCCGACCGCGCCGTCGTCTGAGGCCAGCCATCTGGGGGCCGCCGCCGGCGGCCCCCAGGTATATTGCCTCGCCACCACCCCCACTTTCCCATCCGGGTCCACGTATCTGCTGTAATAGCGAGCTTTGGGGCCTGCGACGCTTCGGTTCCCTTGAGTGTAGGGAATCCCCACGCTCGCAAGGGCCCACGTTGGGCGGTTCCCACGCCCCAGTCGTTACCATGGCGCTATGCCCGCCGTCGTGTGGCCGCCCGTGCGCGGCGGCGGGCCGCAGCCCTGAAGCGCAGGAGGTGATGGCATGTTGAAACGCAGGCTGCCTTGGTTGGCGGGAGTCATGGCCCTCATGCTGGGCCTGGGCCCGTTGGCCCTGGCAGCGACGCCGTTCTCGGTCAGCGTGAGCTACGCGCTGCAGTCCGGGGCCACGAACCCGACGGCCTCGGCGATCGATACCGTGAGCGGCGCGGTCTACGCCGGCACGTGCACCGGCACCAGCTGCACGATCAGCAATCTGACCGGCAGCTATGCGATCGTCGGATCGCAGACGAACAGCGTTTCCGGCGCCGTTTACGACTCGGTGTACCTGGGTGGTGCCGTGAGCTCGGCTGCGACGAACATCCCGCTGAACCCGGTCTCCGTCATTCCGGCCGGCGTGGAGGATGTTGCCTACAGCAGCACCAGCCCGGCGGTGGGCACGAATGTGACGGTCACAGCCACTGTTTACGGGGGAACGTACGCCAGCCAGACACAGCCGGACAATGGCACCCTTCTCACCATCACGGGCGGAT
Source organism: Bacillota bacterium (assembly GCA_021792015.1). Classification (GTDB taxonomy): domain Bacteria; phylum Bacillota; class Sulfobacillia; order RBS10-35; family JAJYVM01; genus JAJYVM01. The sequence goes on from JAJYVM010000355.1 coordinate 1,583, forward strand.
CCGGATCGTCCGCGCTGTCGTTCAACGCGGTAAGCGGTTACGGCGCGGGCGTTGGCACGACCGTCTCCAGCAATGTGTACAGCTCCGTATACGCGGGCACCGTGAGCGGCGCGGTCAAGTTCCAGGTCACGTCCCAATCCGCGGGCACCTACTCGATCGACGTCGCCTATCCCGGCACGGGACAGATCGCCACGATCCCGATTACGTTCGGGACCGGTGCGGTGATCATTGGCTCCAGCAGCTCCTCCAGCACGACGAGCACTTCGTCGGGCACCTCGGTCGGGCCGACCGGAGGGACCCTCGCCTGTACCGACGGCTCCTTCACGGACAGCATCCCGGCAGGGGCAGTGCCATCGGGCCAGACGGAGGCGTGCGCCGACCAAGCCACGGCGCCATCGGGCTTGCCGCCGCTGCCCGCCAACATGGTTGCGCTGAGCAACTACGTGACGCTGACGGGACCGACCCTGAGCCAGACCACGACGGCGACCCTGAAGTTCAATCCGTCCGCGCTGAACGGGATGTCGACCAACCGGATCGAGGTCTTCGCCGATCCGGGCGGCCAGTGGCTGTTCCTGCCCACGACGGTCAACGCCTCGTCCGACACGGCGCAGGTGCGCGTGACCGGCAACGAGACCCTGGTCGTGCTGGGTAACACGCAAACCTTCCCGGATGTCTCGAGCACATATTGGGCGAGGTCCTACATCGACACCATGCTGGGCGCCGGCGCCATCAACGGCTTCCCGGACGGCACCTTCCAGCCCGGGGGCCTGCTGACGCGCGCCCAGTTCGTCAAGATGCTGGTGATCGTCGACCAGATCGCGCCGGATGCCTCCGGCACGACGCCCTTCACCGACGTCGCGCCAGGCGACTGGTTTGCCCCCTACGTCGCGGCCGCATACTCGGCCGGCCTCGTCCAGGGGGTCTCCCCGACGAGCTTTGATCCCAACGCCGGCGTCACCCGCGAGCAGATGGCGGTGCTGCTGGCCAGGGCGCTCAAGCTGGCCGGGACGACCAGCCTCACCTTCAGCGACGCGTCCCAGATCGACACCTGGGCCCTGTCCGGGGTGCAGGCGGCCGTGGCCGCGGGCTACCTGAGCGGGTTCCCGAACGGCACCTTCGAGCCGCTTGCCACGACCACCCGCGACCAGTCGACCAAGGTCCTCAGCCTCATCATCACCAATGAGGCGCCGGGCGCGGCGATGGCCTCGGGCGTGTCGAGCATCGCCGTCAGCCCGAACCCGGTCGCGGCGGCCGGCAGCCTTGCCGCCGATCAGGCGGTCAACCTCACGGTGACCGCCAAGAACGCGTCCGGCGCCGCAGTTCCGAACGCGACCGTCTACCTCAGCTTCACGGCGGCCACGGGCGGCGGTACGGCCGAGGTGGGCACCACGCCGCTGTCAACCACGACGCAGGCGTTCACCACCAACGCGGCCGGCGAGGCCACCGTGACCTACACCGCCCCGACCGCGCCGCCCGCCACGGGCACCGACACCCTCACGGTGTCGACGGGACCGGGCGGGACCGGGGTCTCGAGCACGGACAGCTACACGTTCAACACGGGCAGCTGAGCCGCTGATCCGTAAGGGAAAGCGGAGGGGAGCCTCAGGCTCCCCTCCGCCCCTCCGCCTCGAGCGCCGCAATCATCCACTCGAAGGCCGGCACCTGGTCCGGCCAGCCCGGCCAGCCGTTGATGGTCGCCAGCAGGCGCCAGTAGCGCTCGGCGCGGGCGTCCGTGCCCGCCCGCAGGCTGGCCAGCAGCCGCGCCCGGTCGCCGCCGGCCATCGCCACCATTTCAGCCACGACATCTCCCGCCGCGGCCGAGTCCGGGGCCATTCCGGCGTCCATGGCCGCCTGTGCCCTTGCCGCGATTGCCGCGGCGACCTGACGGTCCAGGGGCGGCCTGCCCGCGGCACGCTCCGCAGCCCCGTGCTCCGCCATCTCGCGGACCCGCCGCCGGAAGTCCGGGTCGCGCACCAACTCCGCTAGCTCCAGCCACGCCTCCACCTGCTCGGGGCTCGGCTCCTCCGGCAGCTGCGGCGTGCTCGAACGCATCGTCCGCTCGAACTCCGGGTCGACGTCGAGGCCTCCGAACACCGCATCCAGGAACTCTTGGATGATCCGCCGCCGCTCCTCAGCGGATTGGCGCGCCAGCCGGTGCATTCGCTCCACCTCCACGGGCCTTCCGCCGCGCCGAGCCACGGCCCGCAGCACTGCGCGCCGCAACCTCAGCGTGCGGATCTGGGCGTCCAGGGCCTCGGCATGCAGGGCGGCCACCTCCGAGATGTCCACCTCCCGGGCAAGCACGCGCCGGACGGTGGCCAGGTCGATGCCGAGCTCGCGAAGCGTGCGGATGAGCTCGAGCCGCACGACGGAGCCGGCGTCGAACAGCCGGTAGCCCGCCTCGGTGCGCCCGGCCGGCGGCACGAGGCCGAGGTCGGCGTAGTAGCGCACGGTCTTGACGGATGGGCCGGTCAGCCGGGCCAGCTCGCCGATGCCCATGGTCGCCATGGGCCCACCCTAAACCCTCCACTGGCTGGAGGGTCAAGAGCTCCGGCTGGAACCACCGGCTGGTCGCGGCGCCCGGTCAACCCTCGCCATGATGTTGGCGCCGACATTGCGTGTCGCGGGTTGCCAGGATTACGTGTCAGCCTTCCACGCACCGGTGCCGACCCTGGTCGCCGAGCCTCCGGCGCCACCGTGCGGAGGCGGCTGACGGCC
>JAJYVM010000356.1 GCA_021792015.1 Bacillota bacterium
AGCGAGATGGCCACCGTGCTCGCGGAGGCGATGCTCATCAGGCCGTTGTCGCGGATGCTGGAGGCGGCCTCGCGCACGAAGTGCATCCAGGTCCGCACCTTCAAGATGGGAAACCCTCCTCAGCAGTCACCTGCGCGCGCCTCAGAGCGCCTCACGCCGGTACAGGCCGCGCTCCTCGTCACGCACGACCCTGCCGTGGTCCAGCGCGATGACGCGGCGGCGCAGGGTGTTGACCAGCGACTCCGAGTGGGTGGCCACCAGCACGGTCGTGCCGCGCCGGTTGATCTCCACCAGCAGGTTGATGATGCCGCGGGCCGTGTCGCTGTCGAGGTTGCCCGTCGGCTCGTCGGCGATCAGGATCTCGGGGTCGCCGACCACGGCGCGCGCGATGGCGCAGCGCTGCTGCTCGCCGCCGGACAGTTCGGTCGCGCGGGAGCGCGCCTTGCTGGACAGGCCGACCGCCTCCAGCACCTGGGGCACGCGCCGGGCGATCTCGCGCGGGCGCGCCTCCGTGCAGATGAGGGGGAAGGCCACGTTGTCGTACACCGTCTTGTGCTCCAGGAGCTTGAAGTCCTGAAAGACGACGCCGATGCGGCGGCGCAGGAACGGCACCTCGCGCCGGCGCAGACGGCCGATGTCCTTGCCGTTGATCAGCAGGCGGCCGGCCGAGGGCTTCTCCTCGCGGTACAGCAGGCGGATCATCGTCGACTTGCCGGCGCCGCTCGCCCCGATGAGGAACACGAACTCGCCCTGCGCGATCTCCAGGGAGATATCCGCCAGCGCCAGCGTGCGCGGCGGGTAGACTTTGATGACCTGCTCGAAGCTGATGATCGGCGATCCCTCCGACCCGGTCCCGCGCCGATGCCACGCTGTCAAGCCGTCGCCGCCGCCATGGGCGATCCAGGCCGCATTTCGACGCAGGTCGGCAGGCTCCTGCCGCAGGGCGCCCATTCCGCGGGCTCTCGCGTGGACCGCCACGCGCAAATCACCGTCCCACCTGGTGGTTCGTGCACGCGGCCCGGCTCGTTGAGCGATGCGCCCGTCCGGATGTCTATGCGGGGCCGCTACCGCGCCGCGGCGGCCAGCACCACCTCGTTGTTGCGCCGCGCCAGGGCCTGCAGGTGGCCGAGGCGCTGCTCCGGCGCGGGCGGCGCCGGAAAGCTGCCCGCGAGCTGACCCAGCAGGTCCTCGCCACGCAGCTCCCGCACCCGGAGCGGCGCGGGGGCGCCGAGGGCCTTGAGGAAGGCGTCGACCTTGGGGTCATACGAGAGGCCGACGGGCAGCAGGCCGGCAAGGGCCGCGAAGATCAGGGCGTGCAGCCGCATGCCGACGACGAGGTCGAAACAGGCAAAAAGATCCAGCATCTCGGTGGTGGGCAGGCGCCGCGCCAGCACGGCGGCGGGCTCGCGCATCCGGGCGCGCACCGTCTCGCAGGCGGCCACATCGCCCGGGTACTGCATCGGCACCAGCACGACGCTGCCGCCGAAGCGGCGCAGGAGGCCGTCGGCGGCGGTGGCGACCGCCGCCGCGAACCCGTCGCCCTGCCACCGGCGGACGGAGAAGGCGAATACCGGCGCCTCCATGGGCAGGCCAAGGCGGCCAAGGCTGCCCCGCCCCGGGTCCCGCAGGGGGCGTGGCAGGGCCAGGGCGGCATCGGCCGTGACCTCCAGAGGCGGGCGGCCGACGCCCGCCTTCCGCAGCAGGTCGGCCGAGGCCTGGTCGCGCACTGTGATGGCCGCGGCGCGGTTCAGAAGGCGCAGCATACGGAAGCGGACGGGCGAGCTCAGGGGGCCGATCCCCTGGGCGTACACGACGAACGGGCGCCCGAGCCGGCGCGCCAGCCAGAGGATCCCGAGGTAGTAGGGAACGCTGCGCGGACCCGTGGCGTCCTGCAGCAGCGAGCCGCCGCCGGACACGACCAGGTCGGAGGCCCGGATGGCCCCCACCACGTGGCGCAGGCTCTGGCGCGGCACCGCCTCGACGCCATGCTCCGCCCGCGTGGCCGCCGGATCGCCGGACAGGACCGTGAGGTGGTGTGGCGCCAGCCCCGCGGCCATGGCGTCCAGGATCGCCTCATCGCCCGCGTTGCCGAAGCCGTAGTACCCGGAGACCAGGATGCGCGCCGGGCCCCTGCTATCCCGCATCGCGGCGGCCGGCGCCGGCCCGGCGGGGCTTATTCCGCTCAGGCGGACGCTCCTTGTCGCCGTGCCCGTCCGCCAGGGCCTCGGGCGTCGCCGCCGCCGGGGATGCGGTCCCTGCCCGGCCCCAACCGAAGGCGTCCGCCACCACGTCGACCACCACCAGGGCCACCGAGCCGATGACCGCGCCCAGGATCAGCCCGTAGACGACGCTCATGGCCGAGTTGATCAGGGGCGTGCGGATGTGCTCGAAGGAGTTGACCATCGAGACCAGCCCCGTGCTGGCGGCAAGCAGGAAGATCCAGAACCAGCCGGCGCGCCGCCGCGAGGCGAGCCACACCGCGAGGAACATGCTGGGGTAGCCGATCAGAAACTCCTTCGTGCGCGGGCGATAGAGCAGCTCGCGGTCCAGGAGGTGGCGCGCCGCCAGCTCGAAGGCGGCCACGGTCGAGACGTTGCCGCTGCGCAGCACGTAGTAGGCCGCGCCGCCCAGCAGCACGGCCAGGGCCGCCAGGTTCTCGCCCCGGATGAGCGTGCGGGCGAGGGCCGACAGCTCGCGGCCGAGCGGGGCCGTCTCCCCCCGGCGGCGCAGGCCGCTGACGCCCACCGCCACCAGGAAGACGACCGCCGTCAGCATCGGCGGCAGGATGTACGAGACCTTGACGCCGCGGAAGTACACCCACTCCTGCATGTAGGCGGTGCTGGAAAGCAGCGCGGACAGCAGGTAGGCGCCGACGCCCGAGATCAGGGCCGTGCCCACCGTGGTGACCAGGGCCTCCCGCCACACCATCCAGCGCCGGACCGGCCGGTCCAGCCTGTCCCACACGCGGGCCGCATACCAGGCGGCCAGGGTGGGAAAGACCACCGAGGCGAGCAGCGCCCCGCCCTCCTGGGCCAGCGCCACCTTGGCCGCGCTGGCACCGGCGGCCAGCACGCCCCCGATCACCAGCCAGGCCCAGGCGTCACGCCGCAGCTTCGGGAACAGCAGCAGCAGCAGCCACAGTGCGGCGGCCCACACGCCGATGTTCAGCAGCACGACGTAGCGGGTCTGGACCCGGACGGAGGGGAACGCCGTGGGCGGCCCGAGGGTGAAGCCCACCCCCCGCAGCCGCTGCGCCAGGGCGCCCCACCGCTGGAGGTTGTCCGCCAGCACGTTGCCCGGGTCCGTGGCCGGCGTGTACGGGTGCAGGTACACGATCCGGAGATTTCGGCCCACCACGCCGTCCATGATCGTCTGCTGGGCCTGCGACGGCGTCTGGTCCTGCAGCACGAAGGCCGGCACGCTGTAAACGCGTACGACGTGGTTCGGGCGACCGGCCACGAGCGCGGTCAGCCCGAACTGGTTCACGTTGCCGAGTTGCTGCACGGTCTCGATGGCGCCGACGTTCCAGCCGACGGCGCGCAAAGCGGCCTCCGTCACCGCCAGGTGGTTGGGATAGCCGGTGACGGCACCGCCGGCGAAGATCACCGTGTGGATCGGTACCGCCGCCGCCGCCTGGCGGATCGTGGCGGTGATCGCGGCGGGGCTCTCGCTCGGGTCGTCGGCCAGCCGCGGCACGATGTCGAAGCCCAGCGCGGCCAGGGCCCGCAGGCGCCCCGGCCGGAAGCCGAGGCCCAGCCCCTGCACCTCAGCCGTCGGTGCTGCCAGGGCCAGCACCGTCGGGTTCGCGGCCGACCACACGCTGACCGCGCCGGCCGGCAGCCGCTGCCCGAGGCTCGTCGTCAGCCAGCGGCCGAGCGACGGGCTCTGCACCTCCACATACGTGTCGTTGACGTGGATCGTCCGCCCGGCGAACGGGCCGGGCAGCGGACCGAGCGCCACCGTCGCCAGCAGGTCCGAGCCGCTCCAGAACTGGGCGAGCCCGCCCGCCTGCAGGCTGAGCAGCGAGTCCTCGGCCACGCCGAGCGAGGTGATGCCGGCGGCATGCAGCTGCCGCAGGTAGGACTCCGGGTTGGCTCCCTGCGATTGCGCCATGGCCGTGAAGGTGGCCTCGTCAGCCACGAGGTTGACGGTCTTGTCCGCTGCCTCCATCCGCGCCCGCTGCACCAGCGGCGGCAGGCCCGCCAGCATGCCCAGCGCGATGAGGGCCACCAGCACGCGGCCGAGCGACTTGCTCAGCCCCACCACCCCGATCCGCTTCATC
>JAJYVM010000357.1 GCA_021792015.1 Bacillota bacterium
CCGGCGTCTCGAATCCGGGGCGGGAGACGGCCCGGGTGCCTGCGGATGCCGCCCCGGATGTGCCGCGCGCCCCGGCGGAGGCCGTGGCGGGTCCCGCGCCCGGGGCCGCCGGGGCGCGGTCGGCTGGTGCGGGGTCGGTCCCGGCGGTGGTGGCGGCGGGCGCGAAACCGGATGAGCCCGCGGCGGCGATGGCCCCGCCGGCCTCCGTCCCGGTTCCGCCACCGCCTGGCTCCGCGGGGTCGCCCCTTCCCGGGGGGGCGGTACCTCCCCGGGAAGGGGCGATGGGATCCATCGCCCGCAACGGAGGCGCCGGTGTCGACCTGGCCGCCGCGGCCCAATTCGGGGAGCGCCGGGCTCGGCTTGGCGCCCCACCCGCGGCGGGCGCCGGGGCCGGCCCGTCCCTGGGCGCCGCCGCCCCGCCGCCCCTCCGTGCCCCGGCGCCGGAGGATGCGACCACCGCCGGAGACGGCGCGGCGGGGCGGTCTGGCGGCGCGGCGATGGCGCCCCTGCCTCCGCCGGATTGGAGCGAGGCCCTGCCCGAACTGGCCGTTGGGCACCAGGACCCTGCCCAGGCCGCCGCGGCGCCGGACGTTCAGCCGGCGGCCGCTGCCCCCGGTGCGGGCGCCGGTCCCGCCGCCGTCGCCGAACCCGCGCCCTCCGGTCCGGTCTCCGCGACGGCGGGGTATGCCGCGCCCACCGGGGAGGGACCGGTTCAGGCCCGGGCGGGGCTGGGCACGGAGGTGCTCGCCTTCCTGATGGGCAAGGTGGTCGGTCTGGAGCTGCGCGACGCGCAGAACCGGCTCATCGCCGAGCGCGGGCGCCGCATCGACGCGCAGTTGGTCGCCGCCGCCGAGGCCGCCGGCTGTCTGCCCGAGTTGATCGTGCACATGGAGTTAGCGCCGCGTTGAGGGGGACGCGACCAATGGAGGACCCGCCCGCATGGCGCGGATGCCGGACTGGCGAGGCGTCGGCGGCTGATCGGCTGGCCACGGCTGATCCGGCGCCGGAGGGCCCACTCCTCCCGGTGGGCGGCAGGGCAGGGGTTCCGCCTGTCGTCGGGGCGGCTTCCGCCGACTCCACCACGGTCCAGGCGCCGCCCGGCCTTGGGGGCGCGGCGACGCTGTCCGGGGCTGTCCCCGCCGGTCGGCCCCGCGTGGTGCTGGTCATGCCCGAGTTCAATGAGGACCGCACCATCATCGACGTGCTGACCGAGGCGGCCCCGTACGTGGATCGGATCATCGTCGTCGACGACGGCTCGCGCGACGACTCCCACGCCCGCACACTGGAGTGGATGTCCTCGGCGGCGCTGCACGTCGACCTGTTGCGCCACGACCGCAACCGCGGCATGTCCGGAGCGTTGCTCAGCGGCTTTGCCCACGTCTACGCCCTCCTCGCCCAGGGGATGATCGCCCCGGATGACGTGGTGGTCAACATCGACGCCGACGGCCAGCACGATCCCGCCGACATTCCGGCGCTGGTGGGCCGCCTTGTGGCGCGGGGAGTGGACGTTGTCCTCGGGCGGCGCGACCTCAGCGGCTATCCCCTCTACAAGCGCGTCGGCAACTGGGGGCTCTCCCTGTCCGGTTCGCTGCTGGCCGGCCACCGCTACCAGGACATCGAATGCGGCTTTCGGGCGCTGCGGGTCCGCAGCGTGCCGACGCTGCTGCGGTATTTCAGCGGCCACCGGTACGGCTGCGCCCAGGAACTCGGCGTGATCCTGCCCCGCTGCGGCTTCACCGTGGACAACGCACTCACCGTCCGCGTCCGTTACTATCGCGAGGGCGCCCGCTTCCGCGACGGCGCCGTGAATGCGGCGATGGGGCTGCTGGCCTTCTTCCGCGTGGTGCTGCGCGCCGGCGACCGCGTGGAACGCCGGGTGCCTGAACTGCTCGGGGCCCTGACGATGTCCTCCCGGGTGGCGGGCTGACGGTATGCTGAAGGCGGTCGTGCCGGAAGGCGATCCCGCATCGCTCCTGCACGTCCTGCTCATGACGGAGGGCACCTACCCCTTCCACCGCGGGGGGGTGAGCACATGGTGCGACGCCCTCGGTCACGGCATGCGGGGTGTCCGCTACACCATCCTGGCCGTGGTCATGAACCCGTATGTCGTACCGCAGTACGCGCTGCCGCCGAGCGTTGAGCGGGTGATCAGCGTGCCGCTGTGGGGGACGCAGGATCCGGCCGAGCATCGTGCGGACCTGCCGTTCTCCCAGATCTTCGCCAAGAAACAGCGGACGACCCCGGATGTGGTGTCCGAATTGTTCATGCCGCTGTTCTCCGAACTGATCGCGCACCTGCAGCGCGCGGAGCCCGATCCCGAAGGCTTCGGCCAGACCCTCCTCGGCCTCTACCGCTACTTCCACGTCTATGATTACGAACTTAGTTTCAAGTCTCCGGCGCCATGGGCCCATTTTCGCGAGCGGTTGCTGGCGGCCTGTGCCGCGGGGCGCTGGCCGGCGCCGACGGTGTTCGACATGGTACAGGCCCTGGGGTGGGTATACCGGTTCATGACCATCCTCAACATCCCGGTGCCCTCCGCCGACCTCGCGCACTCCTCGGCCGCGGCCTTCTGCGGTGTATCGGCGATCGTCGCCAAACTGCACCACCGCACCCCCTACCTGCTGACCGAACACGGCGTGTACCTGCGGGAGCAGTATCTGGCCGTCGGACGCAGCGACATGGGGGCCTTCGCCCGGTCCTTCCTGCTGGCGCTGGTGCGCACCGTGGTCGTCGCCAACCTGTATCACGCGGACGAACTGGCCCCGGTGTGCCACTTCAACGGGCGCTGGGAGCGGCGGCTCGGCGCCGAACCGCGCAAGATCCGCCCGGTGTACAACGGGGTGAGCCCGGCCACCTTCTCCCTCGGGCCGTCCGCCACCGGGGCCGCCGCCGCGGCTCCGGTGCGGATCGTGTCGGTGGCGCGCATGGATCCCAACAAGGACATCGCCACGCTGCTGCGCGCCGCGGCCATTGTGCGCGAGGCGGAGCCGCGGGCCTGCTTCCATGTGTACGGCGCCGTGAGCGTACCGGACTATCACGCGCGCATGCTCGAACTGCGCCGCGAGCTCGGGCTGGAAGAGGTCGTCGCCTTCCACGACCACACCGACGACGTCGCGGAGGTGTACCGGCAGGCCGACGTCCTGGTGCAGTCCAGCGTCACGGAGGCCTTCCCCTACGCCGTCATCGAGGGCATGATGGCCGGGCGGCCGGTGGTCGCCACCGACGTCGGCGGCACGGCCGAAGCCGTTGGCGACGCGGGCATCCTGGTCCCGGCGCGCGAGCCCGCGCTGCTGGCCGAGGCCCTGCTCCGGAGCATCGGTGATCCCGCGCTGCGCGCCCGGCTCGGCGTGGCCGCCCGCCGGCGGGCCCTCGAACTGTTCACGATCGACCGGACCATCGCCGAGTTCGCCGCGGTCTACCGCCGCCTGGCGGTACTCCGTCCCAGCGCCGCGCCCGGCCAGGTGCTGGAACTCGCCGTGGCGAGGGCGTGGGCTCTCCACCGCCTGGGCCGCGCCGATCTGGCGCGGGCCCAGCTCGACACGGCCCTGGCTCGGTCGGAGCATTCCCCGGCCACGCCAGCGCTGCTGGCGTTGCGGGCGTCACTGGAGGGCGCGCTCGGCAACCCCGAGGCGCAGATGTTCGACCTGATCCGCGCACGCATCCTGGCCGACCTGCAGGAGGCCGGCTGAGCCGCCGGACCGCGCGCCGACAGGGGGGAGGTGTGGGTGTGGGTGCGGAGGAGGCCTGGGCGGACGCCGCAACGGAGCAGACGGCCCGACCCCGCCGCGCCGAGACCCTGCTCTCCCCCAGGGTACTGATGCTGGTGCTGGTCGCCAACGCTGCCCTCGCCCTGGGCGGGGTGGTGCGCGACTTCCTCCTCGCCCGCTACTTCGGCCTGACCGGTGCCGCGGACGCCCTCAACCTGGCGTGGTTTGTCGCCGATCTCTGCGGCAACGCGGTGTTGGCCTGCATCGTCGCGGCGGCGGCCGTGCCCTATCTCGCCGCCGCGCGCCCCGGGGGTCGCAGGGAACCGGCGCGCCTGGGCGGCCTGCTGGTCGCCGTCGCCGGCGTGGCCGCCGTGGCGGCACTGGTGCTGGCCCTGGGCGGGCCGCTGATCGTCCATCTCATCGATGCGTCCATGACGCCCGCGACGTCCGCGCGCGCCGTGCGGGGCCTGCGCGCACTGGCGCCCTATGTGCTGGCGTTCCCGCTCAGCGCCGCCCTGGCCGCGGAACTCCAGGTGCGGCGGCACTTCATCGTGGCCGCGGC
>JAJYVM010000358.1 GCA_021792015.1 Bacillota bacterium
CCGGCGGCGAGAGCACAACGATCGGCAAGCTGATGGTGCTGTACGGGCTGGACACGGCGATCCGCGAGCGGGTGGCGGCGGGGATGCCCTGCTTTGGCACCTGCGCCGGGATGATCCTGATGGCAAACGAGGTGGTGGACGGGCTGCCGGAGCAGCCGCGGCTTTCCGTGATGGACATCCGGGTGCGGCGCAACGCCTTCGGCCGGCAGCGGGACTCGTTCGAGGCGCGGATCGAGGCGCCGGCATACGGGGAGCCGCTGGAGGCGGTGTTCATCCGCGCGCCGTACGTGGAGCGGGTGGGGCCGCGGGTCGAGGTGCTGGGCACGTATGAGGACAAGATCGTGATGTGCGCCCAGGGCAGCCTGCTGGCCGCTGCCTTCCACCCCGAGCTGACCCGCGACCGCCGCGTCCACCGGCGCTTCATCGAACTCGCTCGCGCGTGGAAGGGCCACGCGCTCCATGAACGCCGCCGATGACACCCGTCCGCTGGCGCGAGGGCACGCTGGAGATCCTGGACCAGCGCCGCCTGCCGGCAGCGGAGGTCTGGCTGCGCTGCGCGAGATGGCAGGACGTCGCCGATGCCATCCGCACGCTGGCCGTGCGGGGGGCACCGGCCATCGGCATCGCGGCCGCCTATGCGGTGGCCCTGGCCGACGACCGCCCGGCGGCGGCCGTGGGGCTGAAGGCAGCCCGCCCGACGGCCGTGAACCTCGCCTGGGCCGTGGAGCGGGCCCTGGCGGCGGCCGATCCCCTGCGCGAGGCCGAAGCCATCGCCGCCGAAGAGGCCGCGCGCTGCGAGGCGATCGCCACCGCCGGCGCAAGCCTGATCCCACCCGGGGCACGTGCCATGACCATCTGCCACACCGGTGCCCTGGCCACGGGCGGGGTCGGGACGGCGCTCGGCGTTGTGCGCTACGCCCATCGGGAAGGTCGGCTGCGCGAGGTCGTGGCGTGCGAGACACGCCCGCTCCTCCAAGGTGCGCGCCTCACCATCTGGGAGTGCATGCGGATCGGCCTGCCGGCCCGCCTGATCGTCGACGGGGCCGCGGGCCAGGCCATGCGCCGGGGCGAGGTGGACCTGGTGATCGCCGGGGCCGACCGAATCGCCGCCAACGGCGACACGGCCAACAAGGTCGGCACGTACGGCCTGGCCGTGCTGGCGCGCCACCACGGCCTGCCCTTCTACATCGCGGCGCCGAGCTCCACGGTCGACCGCGCAACCCCGGACGGCGGCGCCATCCCCATCGAGGAGCGCGACCCCGACGAGGTGCTGCGGATCGGGGCCCCGGCTGGCGCGCGGGCCAGCAACCCCGCCTTCGACGTGACGCCCGCCGAGCTGATCTCGGCCTGGATCACGGAGCGCGGCGTCCACCGGAGCGCTTCGGACCTCGTGCGGTAGACGCGAGCGCGGTCGCGCTCGCGCTCACGAATCCCCGCGGGGCGGCACCTGCTGCCGCAGCGCCTGCTTGTCGGCCTTGCCCGTCGCGTTCCGCGGCATCTCGTCCAGAAAGAAGACCCGGCGCGGGCACTTGTAGTTGGCCAGCAGACGGCGGCAGTGCGCCACCAGCTCCCCCACCGGCGGCCGCTCCCCCCGCGTCGTGACGAAGGCGACGACCTCCTCGCCGCGCAGGCTGTCGGGGGTGCCCACCACGCAGGCCTCGGCCCCGGCCGGGTGTTCCGCCAGGGCGTCCTCCACCTCGCGCGGGTACACGTTCAGGCCGCCGACGAGGATCAGGTCCTTGATGCGGTCGACGATGTAGATATAGCCGTCGGCGTCGCGGCGGCCCACGTCGCCGGTGTGCAGCCAGCCGCCGCGCAGGGTCTCCGCGGTCAGCTCGGGCTGGCCGTGGTAGCCCTTCATCACGTTGCGGCCCCGGATCAGGATCTCGCCGGGCTCGCCGGCGGGTGCCTCGCCGCCGTCGGCGCCCGCGATCCGCACCTCGACGCCCGGCAGGGGCAGGCCCACCGAACCCGGCTTGCGCGGGCCATGCTCCGGGTTCACGTACGCCACCGGGCCGGCCTCCGTGGGGCCGTTGCCCTCCAGCACCGTGACGTGAAAGTCGTGCTCGAAGGCATGCAGCACGGGCAGCGGCATGGGCGCGCCGCCGGTCACGGCCAGGCGCAGGGTCGAGAGGTCGTAGGCGGCGGGGTCGCGGATGGCGGCCAGCATCGCGGCGTACATGGCCGGCACGGCGGGGAAGATCGTGATGCGCTCGCGGCCGATGACCTCCAGCACCTCGGTCGGGCGGAAGCGCGGCAGCACCACCAGGGCGGCGCCGGTGTGCGCCGAGGCGATCAGGCACGCCATCTGCGCGAAGGAGTGAAAGAGCGGCAGCACGCAGAGGAAGCGGTCACTGGGGCTCACCGTGAAGACCTGGACGGCCGCCTGGATGTCGAAGGTGAGGTTGTCATGGGTCAGCATGGTGCCCTTGGGCCGGCCCGTCGTGCCGGAGGTGTAAAGGCACGTGGCCACGTCGTCGGGACCGACGGGCGCATCCGGCCGGACGGGATCCGGCGCGCCGGAGGCGAGGGCGGTCTGCCAGTCGACGGCGCCGGGCGGCAGCGTGCCCTGCGTGGCGCGCGCGGCCTCGGCGCCGCCCAGCACCACCGGCCGGAGGGCGCGGCCGGCCTCCCGCGCGCCGGCCAGGAGCCCCGGCAGCAGCGGCGCCGCCGTGATCGCGACGTCAATCCCCGCGTCGCCCAGGATGTAGGCGAGCTCGTCGGGCTTATAGAGCGGGTTCATGGGCACGACCGTCGCGCCAAGGCGCTGCAGCGCGAAGAACGAGATCGGGTAGGCGGCGACGTTCGGCAGGTGCAGGGCGACACGGCCGCCGGCCCTGACCCCGTGCGCGCGGAGCGCGTGGGCCAGGCGGTTCGCGGCGGTGCCGGCCGCGGCGTACGTGAGGCGGGTTCCGGCCGCCACGTCGACGACGAACTCGCCATCCGGGTTGGCGGCCGCGGAAGCATCCAGGAGCTCTCCGACCAGCACGGGCGATCCCCCACTCCATCGGGCCGCATTCGGGCCGCGCCCCGGCATTCCTGCGGCGCGGGCGCAGGCCGTGGCGCCGCACGGCCGGCCGCAGCCCTGGCCCGGCTTGGGGGTGCGGGCTGACGCGCCGGCTGACGCGCCGCTGACGGGTCGGCGCGCCCGCGGTGCCCTCCCCTGTCCCTCCGTTGACACACCCGCAGCCGCTCGCTAAGATTTCCCCGTAAACCGCTCAGATTACATCCATATCCCCGGAGGAGTGAGCGCCCATGCCCGAGGCCTACGCGAACCCGAGCGCCGTCGTCGAGACGTCCTGGGTGGCGGAGCACCTGAACGACCCCGCCATCGTGATCGCCGAGGTCGACGAGGACACGAGCCTCTACGCGCAAAGCCACATCCCCGGCGCCACCACCTTCGACTGGTGGAAGGACCTCGAGGACGACCTCCGCCGCGACGTGATCACCGGCGAGGCATTCGCGCGCCGCCTCGGCCAGGCCGGCATCGGTGACGGCACGACCGTGGTCTTCTACGGCGACAAGAACAACTGGTTCGCCACGTACGCCTATTGGCTGTTCCGCTACAACGGCCACGACAGCGTCCGGATCATGAACGGTGGGCGCGCCAAGTGGCTGGCCGAGGGCCGGCCCGTCACCACCGAGGCCCCCGCCCGTCCGGCGCGCACCCACCGGCCCGGTGATCCGCGCCCTGAGATCCGCGCCCTGCGCGACCAGGTGCTGGCGGCGGCCGCCGCCGGCCGCACGGCGCTCGTCGACGTTCGCTCGCCGCGCGAGTACGCCGGCGAGATCATCGCACCGGACGGCTACCCGCAGGAGGGCGCCCAGCGCGGCGGGCACGTCCCTGGCGCCGCCAACATCCCGTGGGCCTCGGCCGTGCGCGAGGACGGCACCTTCAAGTCGGTCGAGGAGCTGAAGGCGCTGTACGGCGGCAAGGGCATCACGCCGGACCGGGAAGTCATCGCATACTGCCGCATCGGTGAGCGCAGCTCGCACACGTGGTTCGTCCTGACCGAGCTGCTCGGCTACCCCAACGTGAAGAACTACGACGGGTCCTGGACGGAGTACGGCTCCATCGTCGGCGCGCCCATCGAGCGTTGATTCGGAGGCGGCCGACCGGAGCCGCGGCTGGCGGCAGGTTTGCGTGATGTCATTCCGCCTGCAGCATGGTTCCGAAGCCGGCCGGGCGACGCTGCGCGCCCCGGCCGGTTTGCCCGAGGTCCCCGCGCGCGAGCAAGTCCGCAGGT
>JAJYVM010000359.1 GCA_021792015.1 Bacillota bacterium
GGATCTTCTGACATGAGCGTAACTTAGCGGGGGGGGGTGCCCCGGCGTGGCGCTCGCCGTGGACGACATCGGCTTTCTGACGCGGGCCCTGGCGCAGGTGCCGCGGTTCCGGCGGCGGGAGCGCTGGAGCCGGCTGCAGCTCGAGGCGTACCAGGCCTGTGCCCTCCGTCGCCTGCGGGCGTTCGCGTACGCGCGGTCGGCCTTTTACCGGGACTTCCACCGGGGGCTCCTCGATGCGCCGCTGGCCGAGCTTCCCGTGCTGACCAAGCGCACAATGATGGAGCGCTTCGACGACCTCGTCACCGATCCGGCGCTGCGGCTGCGCGACGTGCAGGCCCATGTGGCCGACGAGGGGCGCGACCCGCTCTTCGCCGGGCGCTTCCGGGTTGCCATCACGGGCGGGACCAGCGGCCAGCTCGGCGTGGCGGTCTACAGCGAGGGGGAGTGGGCCAGGCTCACCGCGGCATCGCTGGTGCGTTCGCCCGTGCAGGGGAGCCTGCTGCGGCAGCACCGCACGGCCGACATCACCTCGCCCAACCCCCTGCACATGTCCACCCAAGCTGTGATGACCCTGCGCCAGTGGCCGGGGCCCGAGCTGCACCTGCTGGCCACGGACCCCCTGCCCGAGATCGTGGAGGCGCTCAACCGCTTCCAGCCCGAGCTTCTGATCCTCTTCGCCGCCACGGGCCGCATCCTGGCGGAGGAGCAGGCGGCGGGAAGGCTCCAGATCGCGCCGCGGGCGGTGGTGTCCGTCGCCGAGGTGCTCAGCGCGGAAAGCCGCCGGCGGATGGATGACGTCTGGGGCCCCGTGACCTTCGACGCCTACTCGGCGACCGAGTGCGGCGGCATCGCCACCGAGTGCGAGCTGCACCAGGGCATGCACGTGTGGGAGGACCTCGTGATCGTGGAGAACGTGGACAGCCAGTACCGGCCGGTCCCTGCCGGTGCGTGGGGCGACCGCGTCCTCGTCACGGCGCTCTTCAAGCGGGCGCAGCCACTGATCCGATACGAGCTCGACGACAGCGTGCGGTTTGTGGCGGCGCCGTGCCCGTGTGGCCGGCCATTCCGCCTGATCGAGGCCGTGCAGGGGCGGCTGCAGGACGTGCTGAGGTTCGCGAGCCGGGGTGGTGGTCTGGTGCAGGTGCATCCCGTGGTCTTCCACGCCGTGCTGGATGCCCTGCCCGTGGGCGGGTGGCAGGTCGTGCAGGACGGGGCCGGGCTGCACGTCCTGGTGACAGGCGACGTGGATGAGGCCGGGGTTCGGTCCGAGCTGCTGGCGGCGCTGCGGGCGCAGGGCGCCGAGCTCGCGGACCTCGATGTGCGCCGCGTGGCGGCCATCCCGCAGACCGCGACCGGCAAGACCCCCGTGGTCGTGCGCAGGACGCAGGACCGGGCGGGACGGCTGTAGTGCAGTAGACTGGATCATCGATGGCAAACGCACGCTGTGTCGTGGCCGGCGGCGGTCCCGGCGGCATGATCCTGGCCCTGCTTCTTGCCCGCGCGCGGGTGCCCGTGACCCTGCTTGAGGCCCACCGCGACTTCAACCGCGATTTCCGCGGGGACTCGCTGCACCCGTACACGCTCGAGCTGCTCGACCAGCTGGGCCTGGCCGACGACCTGCTGCGGCTGCCGCATTTCCGGGCCCGGTACTTCAAGTTTCACACGCCGCGGGGGACGCTGATCACGGCCGACTACGGCCACCTGCGCAGCCGCTTCAACTGCGTCGTGCTCATGCCCCAGGCCCGTCTCCTCGACTTCCTGGCGGAGCGGGCCCTGCGGCTGCCCGACTTCGAGCTGCGGCTCGGCGCGCGCGTGGCCGGGCTGCTGGAGGCGGACGGTCGGGTGGTGGGGGCGCGCTGCCGGACGCCGGAGGGCAGGATGGACGTGAAGGGCGCCGTGGTGGTGGGGGCCGACGGCCGGTACTCGGATGTGCGCCGGCTGGCCGGCATGCCGCTGCGCGACCTCGGGGCCAGCGGCGATCTGCTCTGGTTCCGCCTGCCGCGGCGGCCCGAGGACCCCCCCGAGGCCGACCTCGACCTCTACTTCGGCCGCGACCATTACGTTGGGCTTCTGGGCGGGCCGGACAGCTGGCAGGTGGGCTACTCGCTTCCAAAGGGCGGGTGGGCGGCGGCCCGGCAGGCAGGGGTCGAGCCCATCCGCGCGTTCCTGATCGCCCACGTGCCGTGGCTGGCGGACCGGGTGGGCGAGCTGCGTGACTTCGCCCAGACCACGCTCCTGCGCGTGGAGCTGGCGCGGGTCGACTCCTGGCACCGGCCGGGCCTCCTGCTGATCGGCGATGCGGCCCACGTCATCTCGCCGACGGGCGGCAACGGACTGCTGATGGCGGTCCAGGACGCGGTGGCGGCGGCCAACCGCCTGATCCCCGCCCTGCGGTCGGGGGCCGGCGTCGGGGACGAGGTCCTGGCCCAGATCCAGGCCGACCGCGACCCGGCCATCCGGGTCGTCCAAGCCCAGCAGGTGCGGATCGAGCAGCGGCAGGCGGCGGCGCGGGAGGCGGGCCGCTCGCTCACCCCGCCGTCGTTTCTGCGCTGGGTCCTGGTCATTCCCGGCGTCCGGGCGCGGGCTGCCCGCGCCAACGCTTACGGGCCGTGGCCGCCGCACTTCGACATGCGGCTGCTGGCGGGGTAGCGCAACCGGCAGGGAGGGGCGTGGACCCGAGGGGGGCGGGCAACGAGCGGAGGGATCCACATGGCGAGGGTCGTCAGGGTCGCCGGCCGCGTGGTCCGACCCGGCGCCTTCGGGTGGGACGGTGCGGACAAGGGATATGATCGGTTGCGGAACTTGGGGGCGGCCGCCAGGGGCTGCGACCGCCGAGGTCCCACCTGGGCCACCCACACCCTGGCCGTGGTGGATGCGCAGGCGGCCATCGCGGCCTCCGCTCAATCTGGACGGGTGGTGGACCGATGAGCACGATCCGGGTGGGCGTGGCCGGGCTTGGCGTGGCGGGGAGCCTGCATCTCGACGGGTACCTGGCCGACCCCCGTGCCGCCGTGGTCGCGGTGGCTGACGCAAATCCCGCGCGGCGTGCGGCCGTGCCGACCGGGGTCCGGACGTACGCCTCCGCCGAGGAGATGCTGGAGGCCGAGGCGCTCGATGCCGTCAGCATCTGCACGCCGCCCGACAGTCATCCCGGCGCCATTCGGCTTGCCATCGGCCACGGGACGGCCATCCTGTGCGAAAAGCCCCTGGCGCGCTCGGCGTCCGAGGCGTGGCCACTCGTGGAGGAGGCCGCGGCGCGGGACGTGCTGCTCGGGTGTGCCCTGGCGCACCGCTTCTTCCCGCCGACCGCCCGTCTCGCCGAGCTGGTGCAGGCTGGCCGCCTTGGCCGCATCACCGGCTTCGTCAACCGCTTCGCGGTCGACTACACGGCGGGCCGCATTCCCTGGAAGTGGAACCCCGAAGTGTCGGGGGGCGGCGTGCTGACCGACACGGCCACGCACTCTGCCGACCTGTTCCGCTTCCTCGTCGGCGAGGTGGCGGGCGTCCAGGGAATGATCCAGCACACCGACAGCCGCTTCGCGCCGGTCGAGGACGGCGCCGCCATGCTGCTCCGGACCGCCGCCGGCGCCTTCGGCCTGGTCGTGGCCGATTGGACCACGCCGGTCAAGCGCTACAGCCTGGAGGTGTACGGCACGCTGGGCGAGGCCGCGGTGAGCTTCGAGCCGGCGCGCCTGACCGTGCACCTGGCCGACTGCGTGGAGACGACCGAGTTCCCGGGCGAGACATCCACCGGCCGCTTCCGCCACCTGGTCCGGCACTTCCTCGATGCCGTGGCCGGGACCGCAACGCTGTCGGTCACCGGTGCCGACGGTCTGCGCGCACTTGAGGTCGTGGAGGCGGCCCGGGACTGAGCGCCTGCCCCCTCGGTGACGCCGAGGCGGGGACCGCGGGCAGGTCGACCCTGCTGTGTCGTGGGGAAAGCGGACGTTCGGCCACGATGTCGTCCGCCGGCATCTCGTGCATGCCGTCGATGGCGCAGTTGATCCCGGGCATCACCGTCGCCCCTTCCCGGTGACAGAGGCGATCGACAGGCCGGCCAAGCCACCACTGTCCATCTCATGGCCCGTCCAAAGGGCGGTGCCGAATAGCCGCCCGTATCGCCGATCGTGTTGCGTAGCGGTCAGGTGACGGACAAGCGAAAGATCACCCCCATTGGTGAGTGTTCCAAGACGCCGCCGGCCGTCGGCACGCGAGAGCCTGACCCGCCCGCTCCGCATGCCCG
>JAJYVM010000360.1 GCA_021792015.1 Bacillota bacterium
CCTGCATGGGCTGCCGAGCTACGCCTTCGTGGCCGCCGATGGCCGCCTGGTCGCGCTGGTGGCGGCGACCAACCGCGCGACGGAGCTATCGCCCGCCGACTGGTCGTACTACCTCGGCCGCATGCTGGCCGGTCGCTGACAGGGGGGCGTGGGCATGAACCGCTACGGCTGGGCCATCGCCTGCGCGCTGGCCGTCCTGCTGGCCGCCTCCGCCGTGCGCGGCGCGCTCGGGCCCCTAATCGGGCCGCCGAGCTTGGACGACCGCGTGATGGCCATCGCCGCCCAGGTGCGCTGCCCGGTTTGCAGCGGCGAGTCCGCGGCTCAATCTGACACCGAGCCGTCCGTTCACATCCGCGCCGAGATCGCGGGCGACCTGGCGCAGGGCTGGCCCGAAGGCCGCATCCTGCAACAGATCGCTAGCGAGTACGGCACCTGGATTCTCTACCGGCCGCCGTACCACGGCGTGTTCGCCGTGGCCTGGCTGTTCCCGGCCCTGGGCGTGGCGGCCGCGCTCGCCTTGCTGGTCGCCTACCTGCGGCGGCGCGAGGTGCGGCCCGCCCCAACCGCGGCTCCGGCCGAGGGCGGCGATGCCGGCCCGCCGCCGGATGAGGAACTGCGGCGGCGGCTGCGCAGGTTTATGTAGGAGAGGATGGGACGCCCGTGACCGTGATCGCCGGCCGTGTCGACCTCTGGCTGGTGCTCGCCCTGGCGCTGCTGGCCGCATCGGCCCTGTTCGCCGGCGAACGCACGGCCCGCCCCGGCCTCTTCCGTTTGGGGCGCATGGCCCTGCTGGCTGCCGGCGCCCTGGCGGCGGCAGCGGCGGGCCTCTTGATCGCCGCCCTGGTGCGCAACGACTTCGCGGTGCGATACGTGGCCGAGCACTCCAGCCGCCAGACGCCGCTCCTCTATCGGGTGGGCGCCCTCTGGGGCGGCCAGCAGGGCTCGCTGCTGCTCTGGTTGCTGGTGCTCCTTGGTTACGCCGCCTACATCCTCCTGCGGCCGCCGCTGCAGGGCAAGGCGCTGGTGCCATACGCGTCGGCCGTGCTGGCCGGCATCGCTGTCTTCTTCGCCTGGATGGTGGCGCAGGTGGCGAGCCCGTTTGTGGCCTCCCAGCCGGTGCCCGCGGACGGCGTGGGGCTGAACCGGCTGTTGCGCGACCCGTCCTTTCTGTTCCACCCGCTGGCCATCTACCTGGGCTTTGTCGGCTTCGCGGTGCCGTTCGCCTTCGCCATGGCCGGACTTCTGGCCGGCCAGACCGGGGATGCCTGGATCCGCGTCACCCACCGCTGGGCGCTGACGGCCTGGGTCTTCCTCAGCCTCGGCCTGCTGCTCGGGGCCAACTGGTCCTACCACGTGCTCGGCTGGGGCGGGTACTGGTCCTTCGACCCCGTGGAGAACGCGGCGCTCATGCCGTGGCTCGTGGGCACGGCCTTCATCCACTCGGCCATGGTCCAGGAGCGGCGCGGCATGCTCAAGCTCTGGAACGCCGCCCTGATCAGCGCCACCTATCTGCTGACCATCTTCGCCACCTTCCTCACCCGCAGCGGCATCGTCACCTCGGTCCACAGCTTCGCCAGCTCGCCCATCGGCGGCTGGCTCCTCGGTTTTGTCGGCGTCAGCGCCGCAGCCACCGTCTATGTCGTGGGCCGTCACCGCGACCTGCTGCGGGACGAGCGGACCTTCGACTCGCTGGTGTCCAAAGAGGGCAGCTTCCTTCTCAACAACGTCGTCTTCCTCGGACTGGTCCTCACCATCCTCTTCGGCACCGTGCTGCCGTTGGTGACACCGCTCTTCGGCCAGACGCTCAGCGTGGGCGAGCCCTACTTCGACCGCGTCACCGCGCCGCTGTTCGCTGTGCTCCTGCTGCTGGCGGGCATCGCACCGCTGCTGGCCTGGCGGCGCGCCGGCTGGGCCGAGTTCCGCCGCCACTTCCTGGTGCCCGTCCTGGCCACCGGCGCCTTCGCCTTCCTCCTGGTCGCAGCCTCCATCACGCTGCCGGGGGTCGTGCTCGGCATGAGCTGCGCCTTCTTCACGGCCGCGGCCGTGCTCTTCGACTTCGGCCTGGCCGTGCGCGCCCGCCGGCAGATGGAGCCCGGCCCGCTCGGAGCCACGGCCTGGGGGCTGGTCAGAGCCAACCCCCGGCGCTTCGGCGGCTACACGGTGCACATCGCCGTGGCCCTGATCGCCCTGGGCGTGATCGCCTCCCACGCCTTCCAGCGTCAGGCGACCGTGGCCCTGCACCCCGGCCAGAGCGTGGCGGTGGGGGACTACGTCTTCACCTACCAGGGCCTGGGCACCCGGCCCGGCGGCGACGGCTCGGTTGTCACCTACGCGCGGCTGGCCGTCTTCGAGGGGGCACGTTCGCTCGGCGTGATGACTCCCGGCCAGGCGCAGGGCACCGACTTCGCCACCGAGCAGGGCCCGACCCCGGAGCTGGCGATCTGGCGCGGGCTGCTGCGCGATCTCTACGCGGTGCTCATCGGCTGGCAGCCGGGCGGCGGCCTCGCCTCCTTCCAGATCTACGTCAACCCCATGGTCAGCTGGATCTGGCTCGGGGGCATGCTGCTGATCCTCGGCACCGCCTGGAGCCTCTGGCCTCGGCGGGAGGCGCTGGCTCCGCGGCACTCCGACCACGTCTTCGCCCTGTGGAGCGAGCTCGAGTACGACTGGCGCATGGGCAAGGTCGGCCGCGGCGAGTACGAGGGGCTGCGGGCGCAGTACGCGCAAGAGGCCAAAGATGCGTTGGCTCAGGAGGAGCAGTCGCTCGAGACGGAGGCGGCCGCCTGGGAGGCGGCCATCGCGGCCCGGGCGGCGGAGCTCCTCGCCGGGCAGCTGCCGGGCGGACGGTCATGAGCCGCCGACGGACCAGCCCGCGGCGCTGGTTACCCGCCGGCACCGGGCTGATGACGCTCGCGCTGGCCATGCTGTCCGCCCCCGCGCCGGCTCGCGCCGCCAACCCGGCGCCTGCCGCGCCGCCCGTCGTCGTCAGCCGGCAGGAGGTGGCCTTGCTGCCACAGGGCGGCGGCTGGAACGTGCTGGAGATCCTGACGCTGGTCGACACGGGCAGCGTCCCGCTCACGGGCGTGCGCAGCTACGTGCCGGTCGGGGCCACCGACCTGCAGCTGCACGGCGGCGTACGCAGCATCCGCCTTGAGCCGGACGGCACGAGCTGGCTGTCCGTGCCGCTGCCGGCAGGCCAGCAGACCGACGTCACCTTCAGCTATCACCTGCCCGCCCGCCGCCTGCGCCTGGCCTGGCAGGTGCCCGATCCTATCCTGCAGTTGGTGATCCTGCTGCCTCGCGGCGCGGCGACGCTCGGCGGTCCCGACTTCCATCCGGCCGGCACGGCGGTGGCCGGGCCGCTGACCTTCGACGCGTACCTCGCCTCCACCCCGTCCGCGGGCAGCGTCTTGCACCTGGTGATCGCCCCGCCCGGCTGGCTCGGCTGGGTGCCAAGCGGCCTCGCCGGCATGGCCGCGCTCACGGTCGCGCTGGGTCTGGTGGGGCTAGGGCTGATCCGGCGGCGCCGCCGCGGACCGCGGGCTGCCCGGCACGCGCCGGACTTGGTCGAGGCGATCGCCGCCCTGGACGCCGAATTCGCGCGTCACGAACTGGATGCCGCGGACTACCGGGACCGGCGGGCTGCGCTGCTGGATCGGCTGCTGCGGCAAGCGGACGAGGATGCCGCCGCGCCGGCCGGCCCTGGTACTCCATCACGCGCCGCGGGGGGATGATGCACACGAGGACTTCTTCCACGAGCGCCGAGCGCGGCCACCCGGTATTCGCCGGGCTCTACGACCTGTTGACCCGGGGCGCCGAGCGGCGGATCCTCGGCCCCGAGCGCAGGCGCCTGACCGCGGCCTGCCACGGCCGGGTGCTGGAACTTGGCGCCGGAACGGGCGCGACGTTCCCCCACTGGGCCGCGGCCCGCCGGGCCGGAGCCCTGATGGAACTGGTCGCCGTCGAACCGGACCCGCACATGCGGCGGCGCGCGGCGGCACGGGCGCATGCCCTGCGGCTGCCGGTCGATCTGCTTGGCACCCCGGCCGAGGCGTTGCCCTTGCCCGACGCGTCCTTCGATGCCGTCGCCGCCTTCCTAGTGCTGTGCACGGTGGCCGATCCGGCGAAGGCACTGGCCGAGGCCTACCGGGTGCTGCGCCCCGGCGGCACGCTCGCCTTCCTCGAGCACGTACGAGCGGACGGTGCGGCGGCCAGCTGGCAGCGGCGGATCCGGCCCTTGTG
>JAJYVM010000361.1 GCA_021792015.1 Bacillota bacterium
CCTGAGCCAGTGCGGCGCCAGTAGCGGCGACACCCTGTACTGGTGGGCGGGCACCGCTTGGGAGAGCGTCTCGCCGCAGCCGTCTTTCTCGGCGGCCAGCGGCTGCCTGACGGTGACCCTGAGCGGCACCTCGATGCCGACCATCGGGGATTTGATCGGCACGCCGTTCGCGGTGGGGACGGCGCCGACCCTGGTCCTGTCGTCGGGCGGCGGCGGGACGTTCGCGCCGGTCCCCGTGGTGTCGGCCGTCAGCCCCGACAGCGGCCCGCCGGCGGGGGGCACGGTGGTGACCGTCAGCGGATCGCAATTCACCGGCGCGACGGCGGTGCGCTTCGGCACGGCGGCGGCGAGCGCGTTCACCGTGGACTCAGACGGCCAGATCACCGCGACCTCGCCGGCGGGGACGGGCACGGTGGACGTGACCGTGACGACCCCGTACGGCACCAGCGCCACGGGCAGCACGGATAAGTTCAGCTACACCGCGCCGACGGCGCAGACGGTTCCAACGGCGCCCACCTTCTCGGACGTGCCAGCCTCGTACTGGGCCTATGCGGACATCGAGACGCTGGCCGGCCGGGGCATCGTGGGCGGCTTCCCCGACGGCACCTTCCGCCCCAACGCACCGGTGACGCGGGCGCAGTTCATCAAGATGCTGGACCTGACCCTCGGGCTTGCGCCGGGCACCGGTGCGAGCCCCTTCACGGATGTGCCGAGTTCCGCCTGGTATGCGCCCTATGTGGCGGCGGCGGTGAAGGCGGGGATCGTCTCCGGCCTGAGCCCGACCACTTTCGGGCCGAACGAGACGCTGACGCGGGAGCAGATGGCCGTGCTGCTGGCGCGGGCGCTGAAGCTGAGCCAGGCGGTCCCGCTCCACTTCACCGATGACGCGGCCATCGACGCCTGGGCGATGCAGGGCGTGGAGGAGACGGTGGCGGCGGGGTACATGAACGGCTTCCCGAACGGCAGCTTCCAGCCGGCCGGCGCCACCACCCGCGCCCAGGCCGCCAAGGTGCTGGCCATGGTGCTGCGGCACGCGGCGGGGTAGGGGCCGGGCGGCTGCCGACAACGGACGAGACGGTCACTGGCCCCGCCATCCGGCGGGGCCCTGCCGTCCCCGAGCCGGGGCGCCGCGGGGGCAGGCATGGCGCGCCGTTGGACCCGTGGTGGTCGGCACCTCGGTCTGCCTGCGGGCCGGGCGAGCGTCACCGGAAGGGCTGCATCGCCACGGCGAGACGGAGCGCCGACTCGACGGCATAGCCGGACGTGGCGACCCGGTAGACGTCGCGTCCCAGCGCCCAGGCGAGGGTCGTGCCTGCCGAGCCGGCATCGCCGCAGCTCGTGCGGAAGGCGAACAAGCCAGGCGCCGCCGGCAGCAGGTGCGTGTGCAGGAAGGCGGCCACCGTGCGGGCGGTCGGCAGGGCCGGCTGTGAGATGGCGCCTGCGGGACAGAGGGCCGCATTGACCACGAGATGCCACTCGCCCTCGTGCCAGACGAGGGTACCGCCGCCGACGGGGTAGCGCTGAGCTCGTATGCCGACGCCCAGGTCCACCGCCGTGGGGCTGCCGGCCGGCGGGGCCGGGGGAGCGACGGCGACCAGGGCGGCCTGGCGGCTGGGCCAGGCACGGCCGCCGAAGGTGAAGCCGGCCACCTCGCTGGCGATCGAGCCGTCGCACCGCCGACCGGCGACCGCGCGCCACGGCGACGGCCTGGGGCAGTAGCCGACGGCTGCCCGATACGAGGTCCCGTCCCTTCCCACCTCGATCCAGGCGCCAAGCGGCTGACCGCTTTGCGGTTCCACCAGGAAGGGGTCCAGGGCGCCGGCCGGGGCCCGCAGGGGTATCGTCGCGGACCCCGCGATCGCCTGCATGACCTGCCGCACCAGGGGCGCGAACGTGCCGGCGGGGGCCGGTGCCGGGCCCGCGGGCCCCGGTGCGGGGCCGGTGCGCCCGCCCGCGGTGGACGTGGCCGCTGGCGGCGCCGCCGCCTGATGCTGGGCGGTGGGGTGCGTCGCGGCCTGCGGGCCGCAGGCGACCAGCAGCAGGCCGGCGATCACGACCGAGGCCGCCGCACGGCCCGCTGTGCGTCGCGGCCGAGTGCCGACGGGGCGCCCGGCTTGTGCCGCACCGCGACTCGGCGTGGCCCGCCACCGCTCTCTGAACACCTTGGCGCTGTCCATGCCCCACGGGTTCGCCACCAGCGCCCCGCTTCTTGCCGCCAAAGGGCTGGAACCGCTGGAGTCGGGGGGTGCTCCCCGTGCCCCAACTCGACCCGCGGCTTTTTGCCCTCAGCCTGGTGAGCCTCTGGCCCACCGCCGCGCAGGTGCTGCGGCACACCCTGCTCGGGCAGGTAGCCGTGGCGTTTGCCGCCTGCTCGGAGGCGGTGGCGTGGCTGGCGCTGCGGCGGCCGGCGCGGAGGGTGGAGTGATGGCCGATACCAGCACGGGCCTCAGGCAACGCCGCCGCGCTCGGTCAGGTCGAGACTGTGGTGGATCGCCCGGGCCACCTCCCGCATCCGCTCCTGCGGCAGGACGCCGACCCTGCGCACCAGCCGGCCTTGGTCGACCGTCAGGATCTGATCCAGCTTGACCACGCTGTCCTCCGGCAGGCCGCTCTCGGCGGCCCGGATGGCCACGTGGAAGGGATACGGGCGCCGGAAACGGGTGCTGATCGCCGCCACGATGGTTGTCGAACTGAACCGGTTGCCGACGTCGTTCTGCAGGATGACGGCAGGGCGCACGCCGGACTGATCGCTGCCGCGGGCGGGGCTCCAGCCGACCAGGTAAACCTCACCGCGGGCGATCATCGGACAGGACCACCTCGCTCTGCGCCGACAGCAACTTCGCGACCTCGCGCCGGTTGCCGCCCGCCGTCTCCCGGTAGCCCTCCGCCATCTCACGGGCCAGGCGCTCCCGCGCTTCGCGTTCCAGGAGCCGGGCCACCATCGCGCTGCGGGTGAGGCCGCGCTCCCGAGCCAGAGTATCCAAGAGATCGGACAACTCGGCCGGAACACTGACCGTCAGTCGAACGATGCCCACCCCACCCGCCTCCGCTTACGTAGCGTATCATCTAGGTTCATAAATAGAGTATGAACTAGCAAGCGCAGGTCCACAATCTGGGTGTGCCTGGCGGACGCCGTCGGCACGGCTCTGACCTCCCCTGGAGGCGATCGCCATGCAAACCCTGTTCCTGCTCGCCTACGGCGGGGCCGCGGACGGGTTCTGCTACCTTGTACTTGCGCCGCGGGGTTTCTCGCCCGCGGTCCGGCGGGCGCCACCCTGGCGCGTGCGGTTCCTGCGGCTGTGGGCGGCGGCTGCGCGCTGGGCGACGGGCGCCGAGCCCCTGGCTCTTGAAGGCGCCGGGACCAGCCCGGCTCACGGCCACGCGGGCCGCCCTGGCCGCCGCGGGCGCGGCGGCGCTGGCGAGTCTCCGCCATAACCAGCGTGTGCGCGAGCAAGAGGGCGGGTCCTACCGAGGGACCGGGGCGGGGGCCGTCGCGGCCCCCGCCCCGGTGCTGCGATCTTTCGTCAGTTTCCTGCCGAACCGAACAGGTATCGGACCAGGATCGACGCCGCCTGGGCGCGGGTCGCGGTCCCCTGCGGCGCCAGGGTCGTGGCAGACTCGCCGCGGATCAGGCCGGTGCTGACCGCATAGGCCATGGAAGCGGCCGCCCAGGACGGCACGCTGGCGGCGTCGCTGAAGCCGGCCAGGGCCGAACTGGCGGACGCGTGCGTCTGCTTGCCCTGATAGGATGCGGCGCGGGCGAGCATGGCCGCCATCTCCGCGCGGGTCAACAGGGTGTCCGGGCTGAACGAGGTGGCCGAAACACCCCTGACCAGACCCGCCCGGACGGCCGCCGCGATCGGACCCGCGTACCAGGCGGAGGGCGACACGTCGGTAAAGGCCGTCGAGGTCGAAGACGACTGTAGACCAAGAGCCCGGACCAGCATGGTCACGAAGGTGGCGCGGGTCAAGGAGAGATTCGGACCGAACAGGCCGGGGGCCACCCCGTCGGTGATGGCGTGCGCGGCCGCCACATCGATGTCATGCGCCGCCCAATTGCCTGCGGTGTCCGTGAACGTCGCCTGGTACTGGAGCACGGCGTAGGGGCTGAAGTGGGTCAGTCCGACGGAAACCGTATCCTTATTGGGATTCACGGTGCCGCCGACATAGGTGGGGGCATTGCCGTCGCCCGCCAGCC
>JAJYVM010000362.1 GCA_021792015.1 Bacillota bacterium
GGAGGAGCTGATCTCCGGCTCGGAGGCCGTGGCCCAGGCCCTGCGCCTGGCCGACGTCGACGTGATCTCGGCCTACCCGATCCGGCCGTACGACACCGTGATGCAGTACGTGTCCAAGCTGATCGCCGACGGCCGCCTCGACTGCGAGTTCATCGTGGCCGAGAGCGAGCACAGCCAGTTCGAGATCGTGAAGCACGCCTGCTCGGTCGGCGCCCGCGCCTTCTGCGGCAGCAGCGGCGTCGGCTGGATGTACGCCATGGAGTGCCTGGCTGTCACCCCGAGCCTGCGGCTGCCCTACCTGGCCATCTGCGGCAACCGCGCCCTCGACGACCCCGGCGCCTTCGGCACCGAGCACAACGACGCCATGTGCGTGCGCGACCTCGGCTGGATG
This sequence comes from Bacillota bacterium, assembly GCA_021792015.1. Classification (GTDB taxonomy): domain Bacteria; phylum Bacillota; class Sulfobacillia; order RBS10-35; family JAJYVM01; genus JAJYVM01. The sequence goes on from JAJYVM010000362.1 coordinate 392, forward strand.
CTCTACTGGGTCGAGACGGCCCAGGAGGCCCTGGACATGACCCTGATCGGCTACCGGGCGGCCGAGGACCAGCGCCTGTCGCTGCCGTGCGCCCTCTGCCTGGACGGGGCCTTTCTGACGCACTCGGCGCAGATCGTCTCGGTCCCGCCGCAGGGGCTGGTCAACAGCTACCTGCCGCGCTTCGACCTCGGCGATCGCGTCCTGCATCCCGACAACCCCATCTCCATCGCCCCCCAGGCCAACGAGGACTGGCTGATGGAGATCAGAAAGCAGATGGACGCCGCCATGCGCCGCGCCCCCGACGTCATCCGCCAGGCGCACGGCGAGTTCCACAAGACCTTCGGCCGCCAGGGCGGCAGCCCGTTCATCGAGGAGTACATGACCGACGACGCCGAGACGGTCCTCGTCGGCATGGGCACGATGGCCTCGCCCGTCCGCGTGATGGTCAGAAAGCTCCGCGCCCAGGGCGAGAAGGTCGGCTTCGTGCGCGTGAAGTGGTTCCGCCCCTTCGGCACGGAGGAGATCCGCGCGAGCCTCTCCCGCTTCAAGGCCGTCGGCGTCGTCGACCGCGACTTCTCCCTCGGCGCCTCCGACATGGGCGGCGTCCTCTACAACGACGTGCGCGCGACGATGTACGACGCCCCGCGCCGCCCCGCGATCGCCGGCTTCATCGCCGGCCTCGGCGGCCGCGAGATCGAGGAGAAGGACGTCCTGGAGATGTTCCGCCGCACGCAGCAGGCCGGGGAGGCCGGTCGCGGCGGCGAGGTCACCTGGATCGGCGTGCGCGAGTAGCCGCCGCCGCCACGAAGGAGCGCGCGGTCCCGCCGCGCGCGACCCGTTCAGAAGGAGGTTCGAACAGGCATGGCTGTCCTCGAACAGTGGCGCGGCGTCAAGGCCATCCCGGACATCGAGTACTTCGCCTCCGGCCACCGCACGTGCCAGGGCTGCGAGTCGGTCCTGGTCATGCGGTACATCGCCAAGGCGGCCGGCCCGCGCACGATCGTCACCGGCACCACCGGCTGCATGTACGTCGCCAACACCTCGTACTACTCGACCCCGTGGACCATCCCGTGGATGCACAGCCAGCTCGGCGCCGCCGGCAGCTCGGCCATGGGCACGGCCGCCGGCCTGAAGGCCCTCATGCGCAAGGGCAAGATCAAGGACGAGCCGATCAACGTCATCGCGTTCTGCGGCGACGGCGGCGGCGCGGACATGGGCCTCTCGGCCATCTCGGCCGCCCTGACGCATGAGGACTACAACCTGCTGATGGTCCTCTACGACAACGAGTCGTACGCGAACACGGATATCCAGCTCTCCGGCTCGACCCCGTGGGGGGCCGTGACCACCTTCTCCCCGGCCGGCACCAAGCACCGCATCATGCACCGCCGCTGGAAGAAGAACACGCCCGGCCTGCTTGCCGCCGGCCACGCCGGCCAGAGCAAGTTCATCGGCACGGCCTGCGCCAGCTACGGCCTCGACTTCATGAACAAGGTGCGCCGGGCCCTGTCCGCGGGCGGCCCCACCTTCCTGCACACCCTGGACCCGTGCCCGAAGGGCTGGCACTACGACCCCGAGCTGTCGCACGAGATCGGCAGCCTGGCCGTGGAGACCGGCATCTGGCCGCTCTACGAGGTCAACGAGGGCAAGCTCTCGTTCACGGGCCCCACGCGCAACATCCTGCTGGGCCGCGCCAAGCGCAAGCCGGTGCGCGAGTATCTGGCCAAGCAGGGCCGCTTCGCCCACTTCACGGACGGGGACTACGACTACTTCCAGAGCAAGGTCGACGAGATGTGGGAGCACTGGATGATCCCCGGCGTCGTCGCCTTTGAGATGGACCCCCGCGACGCCTCCCTGCTTCAGAAGTAGGTTGAGCGCGGGCGCGCGTACGCGCGCCCGCACCAATATGGTTCCTGAGGAGCGCCGCCATGGACGTTGAGGAGCTCTGCCGGCTCCTTCCGCGCCCCCGTCCCACACCGGCGGAGGTGGACGCCGCGCGCGCCTGCCTCGATGCGCTGCTGCCGGAGGGGCTGGCCGGTTACCTCCAGGGCCTGGAGGAGCTGGCGCGGCCCCTGCGCCCGGTGGCAAAGGGCCTCGGCATCCCGGACCCGGACGACCGCACGCGGGCCGTGCGCTTCAGCCTCGCGCTGCACGTGCTGGAGCAGGCCGTGCTGGCGGGGCGCGTGGATCCGGACGCCGTGCCGAACGACCTTCACGCGGATCTGGCGGGGCTGGAGGAGAGCCTCGTGCAGGTGCTGCCGCCCAAGGCGGGGTTCGGGACGCCGCCGCTGCCGCGCTAGCCCAGCCAGTCCTCGATCAGCAGGTCGGGAATGCAGCCGAACTCCCGTGTCTTGTGGGTGACGAGAACGGCGCCGAGGGCCAGCGCGTGGGCGGCGATCAGGGTGTCCATGGAGCCGATGCCCTGCCCAGCCGCTTCCAACGTGGCGCGTACGCGGCCATGGGCGGCCGCGGCGGCGGCGTCGAAAGCGGCGATGGCGAGCGGGGCCAGGAAGGCCTGCAGGGCTCGGGCGTTCGCCTGGGGATCCCGGCTGCGGCGAACGCCGAACTCAAGCTCGGCGACCGTGATGGCGGAAAGGCCGACCGCGCCCGGCTCTTCACCGTAAAGGCGTGCCAGGACGCCCGTGGGTCGGTGCCGGATGAGGGCGACACATGTGTCCGTGTCCAGGAGGCACCGCATCACCGGGGCCACTCCCGCTGCTGAGGCTCGGGCTGGATCCGCTCGGCCATGCAGTCCTCAGTGAAGGCGTCCAGGCTCTCGCGCAGGATGTCCCAGGCGCCCTGGACCGGGATCAGCAGCACCGCGCGCCCCATCGGCTTGACGAGGACCTCCTTGCCGCCGAAGCGGCACTCCTTGGGCAGGCGAACCGCTTGGCTCGATCCGTTCCAGAACAGCTTGGCGCGCAGCATGCCACCGCCTCCGTCGATATATATAATATATATCGAGGTGCGGCAGGCACAAGCGTTGACGGGTCGGGTTCTGCTGCCTAGCCGTGTTGCCCAGCACGGGTCAGCAGCTGGCCCACCTTACCCAGGTTGGGTGCGCGCGTGCCCATGGCCGCCAACCACGCTGTCTGGGGCAGCCTCGCCGAGGCCAGTGCCGGTGCGCACGCCGCCGCGCTGAGCGGCTCAAGGGGTGCGGCTGGCGGCGCCCCGGCCTTGGCCGCCTGTGCCGCGTCCTGCTCCGCCTGCTTGACGTAGGCGGCCGGCTCGCCGTGCTCCTTCATCACCGCGATGGTGGGTCCGAAGGTCCAGGCCGCGTAGGCGAGGTCGCGCCTGCCGGCCGCGGCGTCGCCGATGGCCGTCAGCTGCTGGGCCAGGGTGTACGCCTGGAACGGGTCGTACGGCCGCGTGTGCACGGCGGCCTCCTGGGTGCAGACCGCGGCTGTCTTCTTGCCCAGCTTGGTCTCCAGTGCGCTCACCACGGACCAGGACGAGCCGTCGTACGGGTCCAGGCGCAGGGCCGCCGCCATGCGGGTCTGGGCGGTCGCGGCGTCGTTCTTGCCGGCGTACACAGCCAGCACGGCGGCATCGCCCGCGGCGGCCTGGGCCCGCTCGGAGGCGGGGTCCAGGTTGGCCGCCCGCACCAGGGCGGGCACGGCGGAGGCCGGGTGTCCCGCCGCGAAGGTCGTGAACCCCGTGTGGAACGCCTGGTAGGCCGGCCACACGGCGAAGAGGGTCATCGAGAGCGCGGCGGCGCCCGCAAGAACGGGCAGCGCCGCAAGCCGCGACCAGCGCAGGCGGTGCTCGCGCAGGCAGCCGGCGCCCGCCAGCAGCAGGGCGAAGA
>JAJYVM010000363.1 GCA_021792015.1 Bacillota bacterium
CCGACTATCGGAAGCGGTGGACGCCGAAGCGATCGTCGCCGAGTCGCGGCACGGCGTGTTGACGTTGCATCCGCCGCAGAAGGCGGAGACGACCCGCAAGATCGAGGTGCGCACCTCCGAGAGCTGAGCGCCGCCACCGTACGAATTCGGGTGCGAGCATGAAGGGTCCTGGCGTCCGGCTTGCCCCTGGGTGCCGCTCGGAGAGTAATCGTCACGCGGGTGAGAATTCGTCTGAACGGAGGGGTTCGCCATCGCCGACGGACCACTTGAAAGCTTCGATGTCGTCACCGTCGGCGGCGGGCCGGGGGCCACGCCCGGGGCGTTGATCCTGGCCGAGCACGGCTTGCGCGTGGCGGTCGTCGAGCGAGGGGAGGGCTTGGGGGGTACCTGCCTGTTCGAGGGCTGCATCCCGTCGAAGATCTTCCTCGAGTCCGCCCACCGCCTCGAAGACATCCGGCAGCGCGACGAATTCGCACTGATGGGGCCTGCGGAGGTCCGACTGGACCTAAGCAGGCTCCAGGCGCGCAAACAGGCTATCCTGCGCGTGCGCGTCGAGGGTGCCCGGCAGCGGGCCGAGCACGCCGGGCTGAATATCGTCCGCGGCCACGGCCAGTTGTTGGACCCGCACACCATCGAGGTGATCACGTCCGGCGAGGAGCGGCGCCGCCTACAGGGCCGCTACCTCCTGCTCGCACCCGGCTCCGAGACGAGCAGGCCGCCCATCCCCGGCGTGGAGGCTCCTGGGCTGTGGACCAGCGAGGATGCGCTGGCCAGTGAGGAACTGCCGGACAGCCTTGTCATCGTGGGCGGCGGGTATATTGGCTGTGAGTTGGCGGCCTTCTTCGCCGCTGTCGGCACCCGTGTGACCATGGTGGAGATGCTGCCGCGACTGCTGGAAACCGAGGACCCGCTCGCGGCCGCGGCAGTGCAATCGAGCCTGGTCAGGCGCGGGGTCGCCGTCCACACCGGCAGCCGCGTCGAGCGCATCTCCCGCAATGGCGCAGGATGGAAGATCCGGTTCACCGGCGCCGACGGCGGGCCCGGCTCGGCGGCGGCCGCCAGGGTGCTGCTGGCGGTCGGGCGCCGACCGCGCACGGCTGAGCTGGCATGGGACCGCGCCGGCTTGAGCCTCGGCCGCCGCGGGGAGGTGCCGGTGAACCGCTTTTACCAGACGTCCGTACCGCACATCTATGTCACGGGCGATGCCAACGGGCAGGTGATGCTGGCGCACGCAGCCACCCGGCAGTCGGAGATCGCGGCCTGGCACATGCTGGGCACGGAACGCCAGGTCGACCCCCTGGTCATCCCCCACGTCATCTTCACCGAACCGGAGGTGGCCAGTGTCGGGCTGGACAGCCGCGCCTGCGCCGACGACCGGGCGCTAGCGGCCTTCCGCTACCCCTACGCGGCCGATGCGCGCGCACGCATCGTAGGCGACGCCGCCGGGTTCGTGCAGTTGGTCTGGAAGCCGGAGACCCACGAACTGCGGGGTGTGCAAGTCGTGGGCACCGGTGCCGGTGAGCTCCTGGCCGAGGCCACCAACGTGCTGCGCCGGGGCGGCCTTGTGGATGAACTGACCGAAACCGTGCACAGCCATCCCACGCTCGGCGAGGTGGTGGCGGAGGCCGCGGCAGCGGCCCTGGCGGGGCAGGGGCCGCGGGCAGACGAGGCACCGTAGGATCGAGCGCCGGTTGGTGGAGCGGGCCGGTGCACCCCGCAGTTGCCGGCCCGCCTCCGCACCGCCTGTCGCCAGGAGCCGGGTTGGGCGTCGCCCTCCGCCGTGAAACGAACGGCCGTTCACGCGCCGCCCGCCGCGGCGCCCGGGCCGCCCCAGCGCAGGAGGAGCACCTTGAGCAGGTCGGCACAGATCAAGAATGCGACGACGAGGACGAACATGGCGGCGACCAGGGGGGCCGGGACGGGGGCCATCAGCCAGCCCAGAACGGCCACGAGCGTCACCGCGAGGACGTCGAAGGCCGTGACGAGGATGAGCCAGCGCCCCGGCCTGGGTTTCATCCAGAAGAACTCCCGTCCGCGCGTGAGGTGGAGTACGGCCTGCCCGCCACCGAAGACGAGCCAGACAAAGACCAGGGTCTGGGTCTGCGAGCCGGAGAGCCGCAGGGGGCCAGCCGCCAGCCAGTAGACCGCGCCGCTCAGCAGGAGCAGGAGTGCGGCCAGGCCCAGCGCGGTGGCCATCAGCCTGCGCAGGTCCCAACGATACGGCAGCGGCGACGGTGATGCCTGGTCCGTGGAAACGGACATGGTCGCGATATCGGTTGTGAACATGAGCAGGACCATCAATAGGGGGTTGAGCACGAAGACCCGCAGCGCCAGCACCCCCAGGGCCAGAAACAGCGGGATGCCGATTTTGCGGGTATTCACGGGTATTCAATTGAACGGGGGCGAGAAGCCCGCCGGGAGAGCGGTCGATGCGGCCTGGCCCGTCTGGTTCAGGGTGTCGGCCGCCGTCTGCGTCGCGGCGGTGACATCGATCACGGCAACGAGGTCGTTGCAGTCGACGATGGCCGTGGCGGAAGCCCCCTGGAGGGAGCCGTCGAGGGCCGCCGCGCCGATCGGGGTGACGCTGGGCTCGAAGCCATAGCTGACCGGGGTCTGGCTGGTCGCCGTGGGATTGTAGCCGATGCCGGCCTTCGTCGGCAGGATCGTGATGCTGTTGGCGCTGGCGGTCTGGACCGCGCCCACGATGTTCTCGGGGAACACGGTGCCGTTGCCGCCGCTCGGCTGGTTCTTGGTGAAGAGACCGCCGCCCGCCGACAGGGTGTTGGCGCCGCTGCCGTTGACGATCGTGTACGGGGCGTTGATGGCGGCGTTGTAGGCCATCTGGGCGACCTCGCCACGCAGGGCGGGGCTGTTGGCCGATTCCCCCGTCAGGCCGTTCGCGACCTGGTAGGTGTGGCCGGCCAGCACGCAGTTGTTCGGCCACACGCCGGTGACGGCCCAGTCATTGCCGCGGGCCCGGACGAACATGGCCATCGCCTCGGCGTCGGTCACGCTGCTGTTGGCCCGGAAGGTGCTGTCAGGATGCCCCTTGATCACACCAGGGCCACGGCGGCGTTCACGTACCCCGAGGCCCAGGTCGGGATCGTGGCGGCGTCGGCGAACGCCGGCTGCATGCTGGCCAGGGAGTTGGCCGCGCTGCCCTTGCCGGCGTCCAGCACGACGATCTTGGCCATCTCGGCGGCGGTCCGTCCGCCCGTGCGGTCATGGCCAGGGCCCAGCTTGGCCCGCTCGCAACACCAGTGTCCGCCTGGAGCGGCCGGCTCCCCACGACCATTGGTTGACCCCTCATCGGCGATCGGTCCATGTGGCGGGACCGGTGGGAGGTGGACCATTGACCGTGCCGGCGCGCAAGTCCGGTGGCAACGCGGAGGTTCGGCCGCCACTGGGTCGGGGCGACGCCGCCATTGACCGGCCCGCCCGAAGGGGTTGCGCGACGCCGGCCGACGGCGGGCCCGTCCACCCGCCCCCGCTGCCGCCAGCCCCACCCAACGGCGTCGCCCCGCCCTTCGGGATCTGCCTGCGTGCCACCAACCCCTGAGCCCGGGTGGGCTCAAGCCCGACTGCCTCGCACCGGTCGGATGACAGAGAGCGAGCAAGCCGCGGGGGTTCCAGGCAATGGAGGCTGAACCGACGCCGGCTGCCACGAGGGCCGGCGGCCTGGTGCTGCGACTCGTCCAATCGGCTGAGTTCCGCCAGATGTCGGCCGGGACAGTCAGGTGCGGCGAAGCCAGTGGCTCCCCCAGCCCCACCTCCGCGGGCCCCCCAGAGCCAAGTCGGACCGAACGCACCGCCGGCGCGGGACCGCACGGCCGTGTTCCCGCCCGCGTGGTTACGTCACTGCTAAGAACGGCGAGCGCATCAGTGAGTGGCCGGGAGGGATCCCCTGCATGGGCGCACCGCATGCCATCGGCAGGTCTGCGCGCCGCATCGAGGGCCGCGCGAAGGTGACGGGCACCGCCACCTATCTGGCGGACGTGCACCCCCGTGCCGCGTGCTTCGCGCGCCTGGTCCTGAGCCCGTACGCCCACGCCCGGATCGGCGCCGTGGACGTGCGTGCGGCCCTGCGAGTGCCAGGCGTCATCGCCGCGTTCTCCGGGGCGGAGCTTGGCGGCGCCGAGATCCTCGCCGTCGATGAGGTCCTCTTCGCCGGCGAGGCGGTCGCCGTCGTGGT
>JAJYVM010000364.1 GCA_021792015.1 Bacillota bacterium
GCCGATGCCGATCCGGTGGCCGTCTTGGCCGTGCTGGAGCCGGTCGCCCGCCGCGCGCTGCCGGTGGCGGGCCGGCCGCCGCCGCCAGCGCCCCCGGTCGGGGCACCGGCACCCGTCACGAAGACGCGATCGCCAGGGGCCAGGTACGTCGTGTCGGAGGTGACGACCTGATCCCCGGCGCTGACGCCCGAGGTGACCTGCGTCATCACCGTCGGCGAGGCGCCCATCAGGCCGCTCACACCGACCCGGACCGGCACGAGGGCGACCACGTCGTTCTTGACCACATAGACCTGGTTCTCGCCGTTGATGACCTGGATGGTGCTGGCGGGCACCGCGACGGCGCCCGGCACCTGCGCCGTCGTGATCGTCACGTTCACCGCGGAGCCCGGCATCAGCCGTGCCGACGGGGCATCGGGTGTGACATAGGCAGTGAATGTCAGCGACTGGCTGGCGGCGGCTGGGGAGAGCGAGGTCACGTGCCCGGCCAGGGTCGGGCCGCCATCCAGCGGATCGATGGCGGCGGGGTCACCGACCTTCACCTGGCCCGCCTGGCCCTGCGGCACCGGCACCTGGACGTTGACGCCGCTGCCCACGAGCGTGAAGAGGGGGGACGAGGGGCCCACGCTGGCGCCCACTGACACGTCCCGCGCCTGGATCGTCCCGTCAAACGGGGCCGTGATCGTCAGCTCGTTGAGCTGCTGCTGGCGGAGCGCCAGGGTGGCCTGCATCTCGGCCACCACCTGCCGCTGGGTGGCGATGGTGGCCTGCGGGGACGGCGAGGGGGACTCCAGGGCCTGCAGGCTGGCCTGCGCCTGCTGCAGCGCGGTCTGCGCCTGGCTGACGGCCGCCTGGGCCCTATTGATCGCCGTCTGCAGGCTCGGGGCGCTGATGGTGCCGAGCAGCTGGCCCGCCGCCACGGCGTCGCCCGGGCTGGCGCTCAGGGTTGCGACGGAGCCTGAGGACGGCGCCGTAACCGTCCAGTCGTCCTGAAACTGGATGGCGCCCGCCGCCTGCACGAGCTGGGGGGCTGCGCCCACCTGGGGCACGTTGATGTTGACCTGGGCCGTCATCCCGTCACGCAGCCCGGCGGGCGGATTGCCAAGGGTGATCTGGACGTTGATGTAGCCGGCCTGGCCCGGCGGGTTCACCAGCGTGGCGCCCTTACCGATCGTCGAGGTGTTGCTCGCGCCCGTCGTCGCGGCGCCGGCGGCCCCCGTGCCGATGGCGGTCACGGTGCCGGCCGTCGTGGTGCTCAGCGCGGGGATCAGCACGGCGACGGCCTGCCCGGTGGACACCGTCGCCGTCTGCGGAACCTGCGCGTCCACCAGCACCGGAGAGTTCGGCGCGATGATCTGCAGCAGGGGCTGACCCTGCGCCACGGCGGTGCCGAGCGTCACGTTGACGACCTCGACGTCGCCGCTGCCGGGGGCTGTGATGTTGACGGCCTCCTGGGCGGTCGTCAGGGCGTCCTGCTGCTGCTGCAGGCTGGCCTTGGCGTTGTCGACGGCGAGCCTTGCCTGCGTGATGGACGAGGCGTTCACGAACGCGGCCGGGTTCTGGTCCTGCTGCAGCTGCAGCTTGGCCTGCGCCAGCGCCGCCTGGGCCGAGGCGAGGTTGGAGGCCGACACACCGCTGTCGTTGAGGGTGGCCAGGACCTGGCCGGCCCTGACGTGGCTGCCCACGTCGGCGTTGAGCGAGGCGACGACGCCGCTGGCCTGCGGATCGATCTGCACGGAGTTGACGGGGTTGACGGTGCCGGTGAGGGACAGGGTTGCCGTCAGCTCGCCGGACAGGGCCTTCGCCACCGTCACGGACGTGACGGCGCCGCCAGCCCCCCGCAAACCGGCCGCGGGACGCCCCGCGGTGGTGGCCGCGGTGGATTTGCCGTGGCTGCGGCTCACCACCACGCCAACGAGCACGAGGACCACCAGGAACGCCACCCAGCCCCAGATCCGTCGCAAGTCGGCGGCCCTCCCCATATCCTCCAGGACCCGAAACAATAAGCGTCACGAGTATGTCCGGCGGCGGTAAAGAACCGATGAATGAAGGCTGGCGCCGCGTCGACCACTACACAGCATCGTGCGCGAGGCCCAGAAATACAATAGCGGCCCCGGATGAGATTCCGAGACCGCCCGCCCGCGCAGCGAGCACCAGAAGGTGGTGATTGGTGCGCCCAGGAGGATTTGAACCCCCGACCTACTGATCCGTAGTCAGTCGCTCTAATCCGCTGAGCTATGGGCGCACATGGCGGAGAGGGCGGGATTCGAACCCGCGGAGGGCTTACGCCCTCAACTGCTTAGCAGGCAGCTACCTTCAGCCGCTCGGTCACCTCTCCTTGCGGAATTTGATGCTACCATGGGCGGAGCCAGCCGCGCAACGCTACCGGTGCTCGCCCATGGGCGCTCCGCGCGCGGCATCCATCACGGCGCTCACCGCGCGCCGGCCCACGATGTCGATCACCAGCTGGTCGCACACGCCGGCGTATCCCTTGGCCATGATGGAGAAGGCCGTGGCCGTGGCCCAGCGCTTGGCCGCATCCGGGCCGGCGCGGCCCAGCAGCGCGGCGAGGTGATCGCGGAACTGGCCCAGGCGGGGCTCGATCGTGGTGTGGTACTGGCGACGCTGGCGGCGGTCCATGGCCGCGGGGCCAAGCTCCAGGATGGCCCGCTCCGGCTCGCTCAGGCCGAAGCGCCGCGCCAACTCGTCGGCGACCTGCATCGGCATCCCCCCGGCGGCAGCCTATGCGCGGCCCCGGCCTTCTGGCCGGCGCCAGGGCCGCGTAGCGATGCCGGGGGAGGAAGAGCGCGCTGGGTGCCGAGCCCTACGTTCGCGGCATGGCCGCGATCCGGCTGCTGTCGGCGTGCATCGAGATCACGGGTGCCATCCTCATCCTGCGCTTCGGGCGCGTGGAGACGGCCCTGCGCATCAATGGCCTGCTCGGCCTCGTCGGCCCCACGATCCTCATCGCGGTCACCCTGCTTGGCGTGGCCGGGCTCGCCGGCCGCATCGTGCCCGGCAAGATCGCCCTCATCTTCATCGGCGTCTACCTGATCCTCTACGGGTCGCGGCCGTGAGCCGTCTCACAGCCCGGCGCGCAGCCAGTACGCGACCACGAACAGGCCGGAGAGCGCGACGATCGCGCCGGAGAGGCGTGGCAGGGCGCCGGCCGCGCTGCGCAACAGGCGCGCGAGCCCCTCCCCGGCCAGGCGCGAGGCGACGCCGAGGGCGGTGAGGGTCACGCCCATGCCCACGGCGTAGGCGACGATGACGACGGCCGCGCCGAGGGCGCTCCCCGCCGCGCTCGCCTGCACGAGGAGCGAGATGAAGAGGGGGAAGGTGCAGCCGAGCGAGCCGAGGCCGAACGCGACGCCGTACGCGACGGCGCCGCCCGCCCGCCCCTGGGGCAGGTGCACCTGCAGGAGCAGCCGGTCCGGCCGGACCAGGATGCCGATGCCCCAGAGCGCCACCAGGACGCCGATGCCGGCGCCGAGCAGCGGCAGGCGCGGCCCCAGCCACGCGGCGAGCGCCCCGAAGGCGGCGGCGATCGGCAGGTAGAGCACCAGCAGCCCGCCGGTCATCCCGACCCCCACCGTCGCGCCCTCAGCCAGGGCATCCGGCCAGCTGTGCGCGCCGGGCGCGCCGGCCAGCACGGCGACGTACGAGGGCAGAAGGCCGACGCCACACGGGTTGAAGGTTGCGGCGGCGCCGCTGCTGAGGGCGAGCGCGACCAGGAGGACGCTCATGGCGGGGAGAGTGGGATTCGAACCCACGGGACGCTTTCACGCCCACCCGTTTTCAAGACGGGCGCCTTCAACCGCTCGGCCATCTCCCCGCTCCGCTCGCGCACCCAGTTTACCGCAGCGCCACACAGCCCGCGCCGGCCGCGCTGAGGTCCCGCCTGCCAGCCTTGCGGGCCGCATGACATGAGGATCGAGCCTGCGGGCGAGGCGCCCGCGAGGCAAGAGGCCGTGGCCGGGAGCCTGAAACGAGCCTACCAGGCGGCCTGCGCGGGGCTCCGCATTGCGAAACGGATGCGGACGCCGCGCGGTGGCCGGAGTCGTGGCGCCAGCATGCGGAGCGTGGCGGCGTTCGCTGCTGGCTGGCGACGAACGCGTCGCCGGAGGCTGAAGGCCGGGCCGTGGTGGCACGGCGTTGGGACGCGTGCCATGCCTGTCCAGATGGC
>JAJYVM010000365.1 GCA_021792015.1 Bacillota bacterium
CGCTTCATGGTGCACGAGGTACTGCACACCGACGACGCCACCGAGACCATCCTCTTCACGGCCGGCGGCCGTGAGCCGGGGCGCGATCCCTACTACCGCCACCTGTACCGCGTCGGCTACGGCGGCGGCCGGATCACCCTCCTGACGCAGGAGGACTGCGACCACGCCGTCTCGATCTCGCCGTCGGGACGGTGGTTCGTGGACGTGCGCTCCCGCGTGGACATGCCGCCCGTGGTGGAGTTGTGCGCCGTGGACACCCCGGACCGGCGCGTTCTGGAGCAGGTCGAGGAACCGGCGGACTACGTCCGCCCCGAGCGCTTCCGCGCGAAGTCGGCGGACGGCGCCCACGACGTGTACGGGATCCTGATCTTCCCGCGCGACTTCGACCCGGCGCGGCGCTACCCGGTCGTGGACGACGTCTACCCGGGTCCGCACAACATCCACACCCCGAAGGCCTTCCCGCTCCCGGGCGGCGATCCTCAGTTCCGGCGCGCGCAGGCCCTGGCCGACCGCGGCTTCGTCGTGATGATGATGGATGGGACAGGCAGCGCCATGCGCGAGTGGGCCTTCCAGGCCCCCGTCTACCGCAACCTGCGCCACTCGGGCGGCATCTGCGACCACGTGGCGGCCCTGCGCCAGCTCGGCGAGACCCGGCCGTACCTCGACCTGGACCGGGTGGGCATCGACGGCATCTCCGCCGGCGGATACATGGCCGCGCGGGCCATCCTGGACTTCCCCGACTTCTACAAGGTCGCCGTGTCCGCCGCCGGCAACCACGACGTGCGGCGCGACAAGGCCGTGTGGGTCGAGCGCTACCAGGGCCTGCTGACGGAGGAAAGCGCGGCGCGGTACGCGGAGCAGGACAACGCCACGCATGCGGACCGCCTGGTGGGCCACCTCCTGCTGGCCTGCGGCGACATCGACGACAATGTCCACCCCGGGTGCACCCTGGCGCTCGCCGACGCGCTGCTGAAGGCCGGCAAGCCCTTCGACCTGCTGGTCCTGCCGAACCACCGCCACCCGCTGCGCAACGACCCGGAGTACGTCCGGCGCGTCCACGACTACTTCGTTCGCCATCTCCAGTCTTGCTGACGGCCCTGCGGCGGCCTGTGGCCGCCGTCCGTTCCGCCCCTGCCGGGCGCCCCGGCGTGCTGGCCAATGCCCATGAGGTTTGCATCATCTGGCGTGACCGACCGTCAGAGCCTCGGCGACTGGGCCCCGACGATGCCGCCCTGCTGGAGGCGTTCCGAGCCGGGGGGCTGGCCTACGGGCTGGGCCCGCGGCGGGGTAGGCCGCCCTTTGAGCCTGGCCCACCGCCCGCGGTGGACGGCCGAGGCCTGCGAGTGCGAGGTCAACACATTGGCGGAGGCGCGCCGCCACGGCCATGCCCGCGCCTGCGTCTCCGCATGGGCGCAGGCGGTGGCGGCCGAGGGCCTCGATCCCATCCACAGCGCCCTGCGAACGAACACGGCCTCGCTGGCCCTGGCCCGGTCGTGCGGATACCAGCGCTTAACGGTGGCGGCGCATGTGGGGTCCGCGCCCGCGTAACGGAAGGGCTCGCGGAGCTTCTGGAGGGTGCCTGCCGGAATCCGGGTGCGGCGCGATGGCCGGCACGGTGACCGGCCTTGCCCGCGCGGCGTTTGCCAGGCGAGGGGTGATGAGCGGTGCCCGAGGGCTGGGTCTGGGACGAGACGCTTTTCTCGGGCGCCGCCCCGTACTATCTGCGGGGCCGGCTGCCGTACCCCGACGCGCTGCACGACGTGTTCCAGGCGGCCACGCGCCTTGAGGGGGCGCCCCGCCTGATCGACGTCGGGTGCGGCCCGGGGATCGTCGCCCTGGCCCTCGCCGACCTATTCGCGGAGGTCGTCGGCGTGGATCCCGATGCCGCCATGCTGGCGGAAGCCGAGCGCCTCGCGGTCGCGCGGGGCGTGGCGAATGCCACCTGGGTCAGGATGCGCGCCGAGGAGCTGCCTGCCGGGCTCGGGCCCTTCCGCTATGCCACGTTCGCGCAGTCCTTTCACTGGATGGACCGCGAGGTCGTGGCCAAGTTGATCTTCGACATGCTCGAGCCGGGCGGCGCGTTTGTCCATGTGAACGGCGTTGTCGCCGACCCGCCGCCGGCTCCGGCGATGCCGTTCCCCCCGCCACCCGACGCGGCGATCCAGGAGCTTGTGAGCTCGTATCTGGGGCTCGTGCGCCGGGCCGGCCAGGGCCACCTGCGCCACGGGACCCCTGGCGACGAGTGGGGCGTGCTGCGCCGCGCCGGGTACCGGCCGGCCCGAGTGGCGCTTGTCCCTGGCCGCAGGGTGCTCGAGGCGAGCATCGAGGACATCGTCGCCATGGTGTTTTCCGCATCCGGAACCGCGCCGCACCTCTTCGGCGACCGGCTGCCGGCGTTCGAGGCGGAGCTGCGTGCCCTGCTCCAGGCGGCCTCGGATCACGGCCGGTTCTCCCGCTGGCAGGGCGACATCCAGCTCGACATCTACGAGCGCCCATAGAGGCGGGGGCGCTCTACCACCACATCCCGCCGCCGCCCCCACCGAACAGGCCACCCAGCAGGTCGCCCACCAGGTTGGCCAGCATGTCGGCGGCGAACAGCTGCCCGAGGCCAAAGCCCGGGCCGGCCAGCCCCGGGCCGGAGTTGTACCCGAACCCGCCGGACCCGTAGTTGGGTTGCGCCTGCGGCACGGCGCGCCGCGGAGTGGGCGCCGGCTCCTCGGCATCGTCCTCGTCGTTTTCCGTGACGGGCGCGTTGCGGGTGGTGCCCGGCATCTCCAGCTCCTGCGCGGCGTAGAGGTAGGCGCGCAGCACGCCGTCGTAGTAATAGGCCTCGGCCTGCTCGTGCGCTTCCTGGGGCACGCGCTCGCCCGCGCGGAGCGCGCCGATGACCTGGTCCGCGCTCTCCTTCTTGGTCTTGGCCTCGGTCAGGGCCAGCACGGCCGCCTTGACGGCGCCGTCCCCCGCCCGCGCCCGCACCAGCTCGATCTGCGTCCCGACGACGTCGTCGACCTTCTCCGCGGCGCGGCGCATGGCCAGCAGGTGCTCCAGGGGACAGCGCCCCGGCAGCTCGATCCGGGGCCCGCAGAGGATCGGCAGGTGGACGCCGCCCGAGCCGGGGTAGGCGATCTCCTTGCGCACGGCGGTCACCAGGTCCGGGATGAGCAGGTAGAACTGCCGGGCCTGCAGGTAGGTGACGTGCGGCACGTGCTTCGGATGGTTGGGATCGAGGAAGGCGTCCAGCACGAAGGCGTCCGCGAACGTGACCAGCGTGTCGGCCGCCGCGAAGTAGCAGCGCGCCCGTTGCAGGTCCGATCCCGGCTTCGTCTCGGCGGCCTTCAGCTCGTCCTGGAGCCCGTAGACGGCGGCCCCGACGCGCCGCAGCCCCGCCAGGTTCTGGACGACCGGATCCTCGTGGTGGAGGCCGAGCGCGGCCCCCAACTCATGATGCAGCAGCTCGCGAAACGCCATGTGCGCTCCTCCCACTTCTTCTTCTCCCTTCAATTCGCCCTGCGCGCCCCAGGACCTGGATGACCCAAGCTGGCCAGGCCACAGATCGCTGTGGGGATCCGCGGCAGGCGCGGCGGCGACGGTGTGGTTGCTGCGGGTGGGCATCGAGGCTGACGTTGTGGCAGGCGGCCCTGATCCCGCTCCTTGCCCCGCTGTTCCGGTGGCTCTTTGCGCACCGCGCCTGGATCAGCCTGGTCAACTGCGCCGTGGCCGTTTCGGCGGTGGGTGCGGGCGCTTCTTTGCCTCCGGGCCAGGGGCCGCCCGGCCAATCTGGTCCTCGGTCTTGCCTGGCTGGTGCTGGTCCCCAACGCCGCCTCCTCTTCACGGACCTGGGCCACATCCCGTACCAATGGGCGCACGCGGTGCCGGTGGCCGACCGCCCGTGGTTTCTCGGCCAGTATCTGCTGCTGCTGACCTTTGCCGTGGCGGCGTTCCTTCTGTCGTTCCTGCCGTTCGAGCGGATCGCGCGGCGCCTGCGCCTCAGCGGCGGCCCGCGCCTTGCCCTGCTCGCCGGCTGCAACTTCCTCGTCGGCTACGGCGTCGTGCTGGGCAGGTTCCAGCACATCAACTCCTGGATTGTGCTCAGCAATCCGCCGCGCGTGCTGCGGGCGGCGCTCGCCATCTTCACGTCGGCTCGCCTCCTGGGCCTGACGCTCGCGCTCGGCGC
>JAJYVM010000366.1 GCA_021792015.1 Bacillota bacterium
CCCCGACCCGGCGCCCGGCCCCGACCCGGCGCCCGGCCCCGCTCGCGCCCCACCCGGCCGCGCATGTCGCGCATGTCGTCTATTTGAGGAGAGAAGACATCGCATGGCGCTCCCCCGCATCCACCTGATCTGCGTGAGCAGCACCCTCGGCAGCCAGGGCCGGAACAGCCTGGACAGCACCCATTACAGCCGCGGCCACAGCGGCAACCCGTCCCTGACGCCGGCCGGCCTCATCGAGCGCGTGCCGGAGCTGGGCCGCTTCGCGGAGATGCGGCCGGACCTCGACCTCGCCAGCCGCGAGCACCCGAACGTGTTTCACCAGTGGCCGGAGCTGGTCGCGCGGGTCAACGCCCTCGGCGAGGATCCGGACGTCGACGGCATCGTGATCACCCACGGCACCAACGTGCTGGAGGAGACGGCCTACCTCCTCCACCTGGCGGTGAAGCACACAAAGCCCGTGGTGATCTGCGGCGCGCAGCGCCCGTTCACCCACCTGTCGACCGACGGACCGATGAACCTGCTCAGCGCCGTGCGCACGGCCGCCGCACCGGAGGCCGCGGGCAAGGGCGTGCTGGTGGTCCTGAACGACGAGATCCAGTGCGCGCGCGAGGTCACCAAGACGAACACGTACCGGGTCGAGACCTTTCAGTCGAACGGCCTCGGCTTCCTTGGCTTCGCCGACTCCGACCGCGTGGTCTTCTACCGCGCCCCGGCGCGTCCCCACACGGCCGCGACGCCGTTCCGGCTGGGCCCGCAGGACGCGTTCCCGCGGGTGGACATCCTCTACGGGTACGCGGGCGAGGACGGTGGCCTGGTCGAGGCCGCCGTGCAGCTCGGCGCCTCCGGCATCGTGGTCGCCGGCGCCGGCGCCGGCTCCGTCGGCGGCATGAAGGACGCCCTCAAGGTCGCGCGCGACAAGGGCGTGCTGGTCGTCCGCAGCAGCCGGCTGGGCTCGGGGCGCGTCCTGGCCGACGACCACTACACCGAGCCTGGCTTCGTGGCCGCAGACAACCTCAACCCGCAGAAGGCGCGCATCCTGCTGGCCCTGGCCCTGCCCCTCACCCGCGACCCGGCAGAGATGCAGCGCATCTTCGACACGTACTGAGACACGTACTGAGACACGTACTGACACCGACCGGGCCGGGCGCCCCGGTGCATCAGCGCCGCGCTGGGGCGGCACCCGCCGGGGACCCCGCGCCGCCGCCGCCCCAGCCCCGGATGGGGCCGCCCGATGCCGCGCGCCACGCAACCGGCCACCGCCGCATCAGCACCGGCAATGCCTCGGCCCCACGGCCGGGGCCATCCCCCACCCGAGCGGCGGGGCGCCCGCGCGCAGGCCCCGAACATCCAACGTCACCGGGCGCGCGCGGCGACGGCCCGTGGTCCGGGGTACGGGGGCATGTCCGTGCCCACATCCCGCGAACGGCCGCACACGCCCGCCCAAACGGCCGGCAGCGGGGGACGGAAACCCCGCGGCCTTAGCGCCGGCGCGCCTGCGCGCGCCGGATCAGCCCGTCGATGGTGAGCGCCACGGTGGTGCTGGCCAAGGTCGCGCAAAGCGTCGTTCCCACGATCGCGGCCGGGTCCGCCGACCCAGCGGTCGCGCGGAGGGCGATCACGGCGGCCGGGATGAGGGTGACGCCCGCCGTGTTGAGGACCAGGAAGGTGACCATGGCGGCGGAGGCCGTGGCGCTGCCCCCGTTCAGCTCCTGCAGGGCGGCCATGGCCCTGAGGCCGAACGGCGTGGCCGCCTGGCCGAGACCCAGCATGTTGGCGGCCACGTTGGCGGTGATGGCGCCCATCGCCGGGTGCTCGCGGGGGACCGACGGGAAGAGCAGGCGCAGCACCGGCTGCACGACGCGGCCCAGGGCCTGGATGAGGCCGGCCTTCTCGGCCACGCGGGCCAGGCCGAGCCAGAAGATCATGATGGCGGTCAGGGTGATGATCGTCTCGACGCCGAGTTTGGCGCCCGTCATCGCCGCCTCGGTCACCGTGTCGATGCGGCCGCCCAGGGCGGCCACCACGACCCCGGCCACGATCAGCCCGACCCAGATGACGTTGAGCACGCTGGATCGCTATGCCCGGGGGGACGGGGCGATGCGGTCAGCCGGCGGGAGGGGCGGCGGCGCGCCCGGCCGCCTGTGCCATGGCCGCCCCGGCGAGCGCGGTGACCGCAAGGGCCGCGGCGATGCGCACGAACGCCGTCACGGCCAAGGCTGGACCAGGCGCGGGCGCCAGGGCCAGATACCCGGCCCCGAACGCGGCGACGCCCACCACGCCACCGATCCGCGACGCGGTCTGGATGAGCCCGCTCAGGTCGGCCGCGTGCGTCACGGCCACAGCGCGCGTGAGCTGCAGCACCAGTGCGCTGTATGCAAGGCCGTAGCCCAGCCCGCACAGCCCCAGAAGCCCGGCCAGCAGGCCGCCGCGCGCGGGGCCGGCGAACAGGGCGATGCCGGTAAAACCCACGACCATGAGCAGCGCGCCGGCCGGGCCGGCCTGTCGCTGGCCGCGACCCGACAGTCGCGGCAGGAGCGGCCCCGCCAGTCCGAAGGCCGCGACCCACGGGAGCAGCGCCAGCCCCGAAGCGGCGGCGGTATACCCGAGCCCGCGCTGGAGGTAAAGCGCCACGACGAACAGCGTCGCGAAGTATGTGCTGGCCGTCGTGCCGATGGCGGCGGCGCCCCAGGCGACGAGCCGCCGCGCCAGGAGCCCCGGGTCGATGATGGGCCGGCCGCCCGCGGCCGCCACCCGGCGCTGCAGGGCGTGGAAGGCAGCGAGAGCTGGCAGGCTCAGCACAAGGCACAGCCCGGTCCACGCATGCCAGCCCTGCTCGGGCCCGATGACCAGCGGGACGACGAGCAGGAGCAGCGCGGCCGATAGGGCCAGCACACCCGTCCAGTCGAGGCGGCCTGTCCGACCCGGCGGGTCCGCGGGCAGAACGGCCACGCCGAGGACGAAAAGCAGCCCACCGGCCGGCCCGTTGACCAGAAAGACCGAGCGCCAGCCCGCGCCAAGGAGGTCGGCCGAGATCAGCAGGCCCCCGGCCACCTGCCCGACGATGGCCCCGGCCGAGAGCACCACCGTGTATAGCCCCAGGGCGCGCGCGCGGGTGGGGCCGGTGAACTGCAGCTGCAAGAGCGTCAGGACCTGCGCCGCCATCAGCGCCGCGCCGGCAGCCTGGACGATCCGGGCCACCACCAGCGCCCACGCGTCCGGCGCCACTCCGCACCCGACAGACGCGAGGGTGAATACGGAGAGGCCGAGCAGGAATGTGCGGCGGTGGCCGCGGTGATGGCCCAGGCGGGCGCTGGTGACAAGCAGCGCGGCGTAGGCAAGCGAATACCCGGAGACGACCAGGTCGAGCGCGACGCCCGCGGCATGCAGGCCGACCTGGATGGCGGGAATCGCCGTGTTGGCGACGGCGGTGTCCACATTGCCAAGGAACAGGCCGCCCAGCAGCGCGGCCAGCATCCAGGCCCGGCGGCGCACACCCATCCACCCGCACCCCCAGCCCGGAAGTCTGGGCCGCGCACGGGCGGGCAGCACCCCGTTTCTTGCTGCCCTTTCGCCGCGCCGCTTCGAGCGCAAGAATCGGGGTGTGGGGAGGCAGGGCCCGGCGCCAGCATGGGGGCGGAGGTGATGGCACGATGAGCGTGCCGGCCGACGAGCGGTGGGAGGCGGTGGTGCGGCGCGACCCCCGGGCAGACGGCGCCTTTGTCTACGCTGTCCAAACGACGGGTGTGTACTGCCGGCCGTCATGCGGCGCGCGCCTGCCGCGCCGCGAGAATGCGCGGTTTTTCGCCACGGGGGCCGAGGCGGAACGGGCGGGGTTCCGGCCCTGCAAGCGCTGCCGCCCTGATGGCCCCTCGCTCGCCGAGCGCCACGCGGAGGCGGTGCGGCGGGCCTGCCTGGCCATCGCCGAGGCGGATGGGCCGCCCCGCCTGGAGGCGCTGGCGCGGGCCGCGGGGCTGAGCCCCCACCACTTCCACCGCGTGTTCAAGGCCGCGACCGGGCTGACGCCCCGCGCCTATGCAGCCGCCGGCCGCGCGGAACGGGTCCGGCAGGGGTTGAGCCGAGGAGCGAGCGTGACGGAGGCGATCTTCGAGGCCGGCTTCGGCGCCAGCAGCCGCTTCTACGCGGCCGCGGAGGACATTCTGGGCA
>JAJYVM010000367.1 GCA_021792015.1 Bacillota bacterium
CGTGCGGGGATAAGGTTGTGGGGAGAGGTCGGGACCGTCCCGGCGTCGTGTCTCCCGGCACCGCGCCCGCGCCCCGCACGGCCGGTCGCGGCAGGGCGGCTCCCGCCGCTGGTCCTGGCGACCCGGCCCCGCTGCCGGTGCGGGCCGTCGACCTCATCGGTGCGTAAACGCAAACCGGCAGTGCATTCAGATGCCGCGACGCGGGGGGAATCCGCGCCGCCGCGACGAATTCTTCACGTACCCTTTACAGGGATATGCCCCTTTGGGGAGGAATCCCATGGAAATGACGCGGACCCCACCGTCCCCGCATACCCGAGGCCAGGGGCGGCAGCGTCGTGCCCGCACCTTCCTGGCGGCCGCCCTGGCCCTGGGCCTGGTGACGGCGGCCTGCGGCGGCGCCGCGCCGAACAACGGCGCCAGCACGGCCAGCTCCTCGTCCACCAGCAGCAGCGGCGCCGCCGCTCCCTCGAGCGCCAGCGCCAACACCCTGGTCGTCCAGCTGATTTCGACGGGCGTCTCGCTGATCCCCGCCTACACGACCACCGGCGAGGACACCGAGATGATGAACCAGATCTACCAGTCGCTTCTGCAGGTCACGCCGGGCACGACCAACAAGATCGAGCCCGACCTGGCCACGAGCTACACCATCAGCCCGGACGGCAAGACCTACACCTTCCAGCTGCGCAAGGGCGTGCAGTGGCAGGACGGCTACGGCGCGTTCACCTGCGCCGACGTGAAGTTCACCTGGGACTTCAACAAGAACAAGGCGAACAACTCGTTCTGGCAGAGCGAAGCCTCGATCGTGCAGAGCGTGAGCTGCCCGAATCCCTACGAGGCGGTCTTCCACCTGAGCTCGCCGTTCCTCGGCTTCGTCTGGTACCTGGTGAACCTTGAGCCGTCGACCGGGTGGATCATGAGCAAGGCCGCCTGGGACAAGCTGGGCAAGGCCGGCTACGAGAAGACCCCCGTCGGCACCGGTCCCTACATGCTCAAGGAGAAGATCCCCAACTCGCAGGTCGTGCTGACGGCGAACCCCAACTACTGGGGGCCGAAGCCGGCCGTGAAGACGATCATCTTCAAGGACATCGCCGACGCCAACACCGCGGCCCTGGCCGTCAAGACCGGCCAGGTGGACATCGCCGGCGTGAACGGCGTCACCGCCGACGAGTATAAGAACTCGCCCGGCACGCACCTGATCATCAAGCCGGCCCTGTTCACCGACTGGCTGGAGATCAACACGACGGTGAAGCCGTTCAACAACGTGCTCGTCCGCCGCGCCATGAGCTACGCCATCGACTACAAGGGCCTGGTGTCGACGGTGCTGCGCGGCTACGGCACCCCGGGCTACAACGGCATGATCCTGCCCGGGCAGATCGGGTTCGATGCGGCCGTGAACCCGCAGAACGTGTATGACCCGGCCAAGGCCAAGCAGCTCCTGAAGGAAGCGGGCGTGACGCTGCCCATCAAGGGCTTCTTCACGACCTACAACGACACCCAGGACGTCAACGCCGGCCAGTACATCTCCGCCAACATGCAGGCCGTCGGCATCGACATGCAGTCGCGGCCGCTCGAGCGCGGCACCCTCGTGCAGGAGCGCATCCTGCCGACGACGCCCGCCTCGATCATCGGCGACACCCTGGCCCCCGACCCCGACGCCCTGTTCCCGCTGACGTTCATCAGCGCCGGCGACCCGCCGGCCGGCCTGAACATCGCCCGCTACAGCGGGATCGACACGCTCTACCAGGAGCAGCACACGACCGCGTCGCAGAGCCTGCGCCTGAAGTACCTGGCGGACATCCAGGCCCAGCTGCAGAAGGACGTGCCGGCCATCGACCTCTACGTGGGTCAGGACATCTGGCTGGTCAACAACCGCGTGCACAACTTCCAGCCGCAGGTGCTGTTCGGCGGCGACCCGCTCTGGAACGTGACCCTGTCCGGAAGCTGATGCGCTGGTGGGCGCGGGGCCATGCGCCCCGCGCCCTTCCCCGTCCGCTCAGAGGCCCCGCGCCGTGAGCCAGACGTTCGCCTGGACGGGGTTCATGGTCGAGCACACGTACTTGTTCCGGCCCACGAGCGGCACCGCACCCAGCGGAACCCCCGGCGTGCTCAGGTAGGTGCGCAGCCCGCTGGCGATCGCGTGGGCCTCCTGCGCGTAGAAGGCGGGCGTGGAGATGCGCGCCGCCTGCGCCACGTTGCTGAGAAAGCCCCCCTCGATCAGCACTGCGGGCATCGGGTTGCAGGCGACGACCCAGTATGGCCAGGCCCTGGTGCCGCGGTTGACCATCCCCGTCCCCGCCACCAGCGCCGACTGCAGGTCCTGCGCCAGCTCGCGCGAGTTGGGGTTGTCCCAGAAGGTCTCCACGCCCGTGACGTCCGGCGCGCCGTTGACGTAGTTCTGGTGGATCGAGACGAAGACGTCGGCGTGCCAGGCCGTGGCCTTGGCCACCCGCGCCGTCAGATCCCCGTTGTTGCGGCTGCCCAGGAGGTTCGGTCCCGTCCGCGTCAGATGGACCGTGGCCCCCATCGCCCGCAGCAGCGGCGCCGTGTCCTTGGCGATGGCGAGGACGTTGTCGTCCTCCCAGTTGCCCGCCGCGCTGTGCTCCCCGGTGTGGTTGCCGTGGCCCGGGTCCAGGACGATGATCTTCCCAGCCAGCGGGCCGACCGGTTGCGCAGGCGCACTCGCCGTCGCCACCGCGGCCGCCGCCCGTGGCTCCACGCGCGCCCCGCACCCTGCCAGCAGCAGGCACCCCGCCAGAGCCAGCCCGGCCCATCCGCGCGCCGTCGTTGCCGCCCCTCCCTGTTATCGGCGGGAGGGCCGGATCCACGTGAGGTTGGGCAGCACCTGCGTGCTGTCGTCCATCGGATGATCGCCCGCGCCCCGCGCAAGCTGGCCCCCCTGCGTGCAAACGGCAGCGGCCCCAGCCATGCGGCCGGGGCCACTGCACCTTGCCGGAGCGCCCGCGCACGCTCAGAGGGGCCATTCCCCGCCGGCCAGCCGGGGCAGGAGGTCCTCCAGGATGCGGTACGTCGCGCCCCAGATCACGTGCGGCCCCCAGCGGATGACGGGGACGATCCGGGGCTGGGACCACGTGGCGGCCATCCGCTCCTCCTGCCCCCAGGCCGCCGCGTCGGCGAGCTCATCCACGGCCGGCTCCAGCACCTCCGCGATCTCGGACGCCTGAACGCGCCAGGCCGCCGGCCGCTCCGCGACATGGCCGAGATACGGCGTGATGCGGAAGCCCGAGGTGAGGGTCGCGATCTCCGGCAGCCGGGCCACGACGCGCACGGCGCCACGCGGCAGCCCGATTTCCTCCTCGGATTCCCGCAGCGCCGTCTCCTCCAGGCAGCGGTCCTCAGGCTCCGGCCTGCCGCCCGGCAGCCCCACCTGATCGCCGTGGATGCCTTCGGGGCCGCGCAGCACCAGCACCAGCCGCAGCCGGCCGTCACCGTCGCGGTAGACAGGGGCCAGGACCGCCGCGTCGCGCAGGGGTCGCTCCACCGTCGCCATGGGGGGTGGATTCCGCCGCGCGCCGCGCTTCTCCTACCCGCCGTGGCGCCGCCGGTACCGCTCGCTCACCCAGCCCCCTGACCTGCTCCGGATTCGTGGCGCACATCGTCCGCAGGCGCTGCGGCAGCGCCTGCGCGCCCACGGGGTTGCCCGGGTTCGCGAAGTGGGCCACCGGCCCGTGCGCGATCGCCTGCGCCTCCCTGGCCTGAGAGCCCGACGACGAGATCTCCGCCGCCTCGGCCGGGTTGCTGAGAAAGCCGCCCTCCATCAGCACCGCGGGCATGGGGTTGCAGGCGACAACTCAGAAGACGCGGTGGGCGAGGCCGTCGCGCTGCAGCCCCGTCCCGGCCACGACGGCCTGCTCAAGATCCTTGGCGAGCGCCTGCGACTGCGGCGTCGCGCAGAAGGTCTCCACGCCCGCCGCCGCCGTGGACGTCGACCAGTTCTGGTGCAGCGAGACGAAGACGTCCGCATGCCAGGCGATGGCATCCGCCACACGCGCCGTGAGGTCGGTGCCGTCCGTGGAGCCATGGAGCGCGCGGTCTCTCCGCGCGCGGGCGGCTTCAAAGGAGCGCGCGGTCTCTCCGCGCGCGGGCGGCTTCAAAGGAGCGCGCGGTCTCTCC
>JAJYVM010000368.1 GCA_021792015.1 Bacillota bacterium
GCGCCGGAGAGGTCGAGGCCGGAGTGGAACGCGGCGCCAGGGCTGCCCTGGACGCAGTGAGCCGGCCAGGGACCGCCGCGGTCGGCGAACGAGCAGTGGTCGGCCGGGTGCCAGTCGCAGGTCAGGGCCACGTGGGCAAAGCGCCCGGCCATGGCGTTGATGGCCGGCACCACCTGGTCGCCGTCGCGGACGGCCAGGGCACCGCCCGGGCAGAAGTCGTTCTGCACGTCCACGGCGATCAGGGCCGCGTCCGACCCAAGGGGCAGGTAGGGGGCAAACCCCTCAGCCACGAGGTCGGCCATGCCCTCGGCGTCGCGGGCGCCATCCACCTCGATGACGCGGATGCCCAGGCGCCGTGCCTGCTCGGCGGCATCCCGCGCCACAAGCGCGTCGCGCGCAAGCCGGTTCGCCTGGGCGCGCGCCGGGTCGCTGACCTGGCCGGCCCGCAGGAAGTCCCGCGCCCGCGGCATCCGCTCCAACTGCTCGCGGCGAAAGGCCTCCGTCGCCACCATCACCACCATGCGCCCCGGCGAGTCCAGCAGCGGCGCCACCAACTCGGGCCGCAGCCCCCAACCCTCGGCGATGACGGGCCGGGGCGAGTCCAGCCCGCGCAGGTCGTCGAGCGCCCACTCGAACCGGCGGCGGAACTCGGCCAGCGCATCCGCGGCCATGGCCGCGGGGGATGGGCGCACCCACACGTCCTCGATGCTCGGCCCGTCCAGCGGCTCGCCGGCGCGCGCACGCCCCGCCACGCGCCGCGCATCGTGGCCGCGGGCATCGTGGAAGTCGTAGTGGTAGGCCGTGAGCCCGTGCCGCCGCGCCAGCAGGTGGGCGACGGTGCTCTTGCCGGCCCACTGGCCGCCGCCGATCCACAGAGCCCGCCCCAGGGTGCCGTGGGGGTCGAACACCTGGCTCATCCGCCCAGCCTCGGGG
This sequence comes from Bacillota bacterium, assembly GCA_021792015.1. Taxonomy (GTDB): domain Bacteria; phylum Bacillota; class Sulfobacillia; order RBS10-35; family JAJYVM01; genus JAJYVM01. Next base: position 934 of record JAJYVM010000368.1, read on the forward strand.
GCAACGGGTGCCGCGCCTGCCACGCGTGCAGGGCCTGGCGCTCGGCCACCAGCCATGAAAGCCTGCAAGCATAGGCCCGCTCGGCGGCATACAGCCACCCTGGCGCCGGCAGCGCGGGCGGCTCGGCGGCGCTGCCCGCCAGCCGGTAGAGGTAGCCGTCGAAGAGGCGGAGGTCCGGGCGGCAGCAGGCCGCCTCGGCCTCGGCCGGGCTCAGGGGGCGCTCCAGCACGCGCTCCCAGGCCCGGAAGCGGTCGGACGTCCTCTGGAACTCGGTCGGCTCGCCGCGGGGGCCATGCGGGAGCTCCGGCGCCTCTGCCCACGCGGGCCCCGGCTCGCGCACCGCGGCGATGCGCACGGAGCCCGCGGCCCCGTCCACCTCCAGCCAGTCGCCGTCCCGCACCCGGCCGAGGAGGCCGTCGACCGCCACCACCGCGGGGATGCCGGCCTCTCGGGCCAGGATGCCGCCATGGCTCAGGGCGGCACCGCCTTCGGACACGATGGCCGCCGCGACGTACGCCGCCTGGGCGAGCGGCGGCAGCAGGATCTGCGTGACGAGGACTTCGCCCGGCCGCAGGCGCCCCAGGTCCCCGATGGTCAGCACGACGCGCGCGGGGCCGGAGGCCAGCCCAGGGGAGGCGGGCTCCCCCCGCCAGTCCGCCGAGGTCGGCAGGGCCGCCGGCGCGCCCCCGCCGACCTCGGCCGGCAGGGAAAGCCGCCGCCACCGGTCGCGCAGGGCCCGCCGCCAGAGGAGGCCGCCACCCGCCCGCCGCCGCCGGAGCAGCGCCGCGAGGGCCTCGTCGACGTGCAGATCCCACACATCGTCCGGCCGCGGGATCAGGCCGGCCCGGGCCAGGTGCCGGCCGAGGGCTGCGAAGGCGTAGTGCAGCAGCGCCTCCCGCCACTGGTCGATGGCGAAGTTGTGGTCTTCCAGCAGCGTGGCCTCGCGCAGGGCGGCCCGCCAGAGGCGCAAAAAGCGGATGCGGTCCTCCCTGTCCGTGATGCGGCCCATGAGCCGCCGCGCCAGCACCTTCCGCTGCCCCCGCAGGCGGCGGAGCCTGGCGTCGGGATCCTCGGGCGTGTGCGCCCGCCAGGCGGCCAGCACCTCGGCCACGTGCGCCGGACGCTCGCGCCAGGTGGGATGCGACCAATCGTCGCTGAGGATCGGGCGGTCCCCGAACTCCGCCACGAAGGCGTCCAGGTCCTCGTGCCGCAACTGCGCGTACAGGGCCCGGTCGATGGCGGCCGTGGCGTGCGCCGCGCCGAGCGTCAGGCCGGCGGCCTCGGCCGCCCCCACCCCGAGCCGCGCCGCGAGGAACCGCGCCAGCTCCCCCTTGGCGCGGAACGACAGCACGCGGAAGTGGATCCACATGAACGCGTCGGAGATGCGGACGGCCGCCGCGATGGCGATGGCCAGCCGCGCGGCGGGCAGCTCATCCCACGGCAGGTCGCGGCACCACCGGAACCGGCGGGTCAGATAGGGCAGGACGCCCTGCCGCCACCGGGTCATGGCGTCGGCGCCGAACGCCGACCGCCACGCCTCGGCCCGCGGGTCGGGCCCCCCCGGATCGGGCCGGCTCTCGTAGAACGGCCGCCCGCAGAGCCACCGCTCGTCCTCGCGCTCCGGCAGCGGCCGCCCGCGCAGCAGCGGGATCCATAGCGACTCCGCGCCCGAGGCCGCCAGCGCGCATGCGGCCGTTTGAAAGACGTGCTCGACGTGCTGCCGCCGGGGGGTCGCCGCGTCGGCTGGATCCTGCCACTGGAGCGGCCAGCGGCTCGGCGCCGGTGGCAGCACCGGTCCGGTGATGGGACGCGCCTGCAGCAGCCAGAGGGCGCCGGCCCCGTCGAGCGCCCACTCCACGTCCTGCGCGCCGCCCTGAAGGTCCTCGACGGCCCGCAGCAGCTCGAGGAGCGATTCCAGCGGGAGGCGCTCGCCATCCGCCCCATCCCGCCACCGGGCGCCGCCCGCCTCCCAGCGGGGCACCGCGCAGATGCTGGGGCGGGCCGCGCCCTGCACCAGCGGCTCCAGCGCGCCGCGCACCACCTGGATGAGGACGGTGTCCGGGTCGCCCGGCGCGCGGGTGAACGCCACGCCGGCCAGGACAGCCTCCACCTGGACCTGGACGATGCAGGGGATCCCCCGCAGCCGCGCGTGGGCCCGCAGAACCGCAGCCTGCTCGCGCACGTTGAGGACGGTGGTGTGCTGGCCGGCGAGGCTCCGGTCGGGGGCGTCCTCCCCCGGCGCCGAGGAGCGCACCGCGACCGTCCCGCCGCCCAGCGCGCGCCAGGCGGCGACCGCCTCGGTGGCCGGCGCGTCCGCGGCAAGGGCGATCGCCGCCGGCACCGGCAGTCCCGCCCGCCGCAGGCTGCCGAGCACGGTGGCCTTGCGCCCCCAGGCGGCCGCCCCATCCGACGGCAGCTGCTCGACCCGGGGCAAGGCTACCCCTCGACCAGCGCGATGGCGCGGACCGGGCTCCCGGAGCCGCCCACGATCTTCAGCGGCGCGGCCACCACCACGGCCCCCGTCGCCGGGAGCTGCTCCAGGTTGCAGAGGCTGGTCAGGCCGAACTTCCCCGCGCCGTGCATGGTCGTGTGGTTGGGAAACGGCGGATGAAACCCGCCCGCGATGCCCGCATCCGTGCCGACGGTCTCCACGCCCACCCCCAGCACGTCGCGCTCGCCGGCCAGAAAGCGCGCGCCCTCCAGCCCGAAGCCCGGCGTGTGGCCGCCGTTGAAGAAGGCCTCCGGCGTCGTGCGCCTGCCCCACCCCGTCCGCATGAACACCCACGCCCCCGCCGGGATGCGGCCGTGCTCGCGCTCCCACGCCAGCAGGCGCGGCGGCTGCAGGAGGTAATCCGGGTCGCGCTCGGACTCGGCCGTCACGTCGACCACGCAGGCCGGCCCGACGAAGAGCCGCGGCGCGATCGTGTCGGTGGTGTTGCCCGGCAGGTCGCGGCCCGTGATCCAGTGCACGGGCGCATCGAAGTGGGTGCCTGTGTGCTCGCCGAGGTGGAGGGTATTCCAGTACCAGGCCGGACCGCCCGCGTCGTAGCGCGAGATGACGTCCAGGGTCAGGCCCGGCGAGGGGGCGAACGGCGGCGGCAGCTGGATGACCGGCGTCTCCGGCTCCAGGCGCGCCGTCAGGTCGACGACGCGGACGGCCCCCGACTCCAGGGCGGCGACCAGATC